>JALQVQ010000160.1 GCA_023260315.1 Burkholderiaceae bacterium | reverse complement strand
CCGTGGCATCCCAGTCGCTCAACACAATGCGCATGCCGCTGGGCTGAAGGGGGGTATCGCCCGGGCGATGGGTATGGCCGTGGATGACATCGGTAGCCCCCAGCGTGTGCGCCTCTGTTGTCAACGTTGGCACATCGACGTCAAACCAGTGCGACTGCGCCGCTTGGTAGGCTTGGCTTTGGGCCCGCATTTCCGCCGCGAGGGCGAGACGCTGTGTAAGGGGTTGACCTAAAAACTGGTCTTGCCATTCTGCTGTACGCGACACGGCACGGAACGCTTGGTAGGCCACATCGCTGACGCACCAGGCATCACCATGCACCATGAGGTAGCGGTGCGCGCCCCAATCCAGCAACGTATTCTCGGGTAACGCTGTGACACCACTGGCCTCGAAGAAGCGGTCGCCGAGTAAGAAATCGCGGTTGCCAACGGCCATGTAGATGGGAAGGCGTGCACTGGCCGCTTTCAGAGCGCCGACACAGCTCAGCCAAAAGGGCGTTTCCGCTGAATCGAGGGGGTTGGCTTCGAGAGCGTCGTCGCCGACCCAGAGCTCGAAATAGTCACCCAAAATGAACAAGGCATCGAAACCGGTTGCCGGTGATGCCTGCGCAAGAAATTGGTGCCAAGCAGCGGCCGTCTCCGCGGCCGTTGCTTGCAGATGCAGGTCGGATACCACACCGACACAGCGCCAATCTGCCGGCGCGTGGATCACATGAGTGGCCGCGATATCCGGCATGTGCGCGACGTGGTGGCTTAGAGCGCCACGGCCTTTTCGATGACGACTTCGTCTTTGGGGACGTCGTCGTGGAAACCACGGCGGCCCGTTGCCACGCTGCGCAGTTTGTCGACGATTTCGGTGCCAGCAACAACCTTACCGAAAACAGCGTAGCCCCAACCTTGTGCGCTGGGTGCCGTGTGGTTCAAAAAGTCGTTGTTGGCAACGTTAATGAAGAATTGAGCGGTTGCTGAGTGAGGGTCTTGTGTGCGCGCCATCGCCAGCGTGTACTTGTCGTTCTTCAGGCCGTTATTCGCTTCGTTGCGAATGGGCGCTTTGGTCGATTTTTCCTGCATGCCAGAGCCAAAGCCGCCACCTTGAATCATGAAACCGTCGATGATGCGGTGAAATATCGTGCCGTTGTAGTGACCATCTGCCACGTAGGCCAGAAAGTTTTCAGTGCTCAACGGCGCATTGGCTTGGTCGAGTTCGATGGTGAGTACGCCGTGATCGGCGATGTGCAGTTCAACTTGCGGATTAGCCATGGTGTTTATTTCTCCAAAGTGGCGTTTTTGATGATGACGGTCTCTTGCGGTACGTCACGAGGGAAGCTGCGTGGCACGGTGGGGCTGGGCCCTGTTGGCAATTTTTTGATGGCGTTCACAATCTCCATGCCTTCAACAACCCGCCCGAAAGCGGCATAGCCGTATCCGCGCATACTTTTGGCGGTGAAGTCGAGAAACCCGTTTTTGGCGACGTTGATAAAAAACTGCGCAGTGGCCGAATGCGGGTCTTGGGTGCGGGCCATGGCGATGGTGCCGACCTCATTGCGTGGGCCGCCTCGAGCCAAGATATCCGGTGCCTCGTTCTCAATAGGCGACAGCGTTGCCTTTTGCTGCATATCGGGTGTGTAACCGCCGCCTTGGATCATGAAGCCGTCAATCACGCGATGGAAGATCGTGCCATCGTAGTGTTTCTCGTTCACATAGCGGATGAAGTTTTCGACCGTTTTAGGTGCCGCTTTCGCATCGAGCTCCAACACAATATCACCCATGTTGGTTGCCAACCGCACGCGCGGGCCCGTCGCCCCGTCCTTTGCCTGGACGTGTGCCGTGAACAGGAAGGCCACGAGCAACAGCAACGAGCCGATCAGGCCGCGGGCAGATAGGGCGCGTTTGGCGCCAGCGGGGATCAGACGGGTCATCGAGTGATCGACTGTCATGCGTTTCCTTCGTAGAAAATTTTCCATTCCCCGCGTTCGAGACGCCAGTATTGGCGTTTGCGCTCGATACGTGCGCGGGGCTTGAGTTGTTCGGCAAAATTAACCACGACGACCTCGTCCTTGTCTTTCCATCTCACAATGGAGAGGTCAGAAATTTTGATCGTCGGCGCGGTTTCGTTTTTGATGGTGGGCCACCAGTAACTGAGCTTTTTCCCCTTACGGAAGAAATCGTCGCTGTAAGTGTTGCGCAATCCCGCAAAGTCTGCGGTCATGCGGTGATTCATCCAGCCGTCAAATACGGTTTTAAACGGCTTTGCCAGATCGGCGAGGGTCTCGCGTTTGACCCACTTCAATTCAGGGCTGATGACCACCGACGTGCCCACAATGCCCGGCTCTCCGAAAATACTCGCGATGTCTGGGTTGGATAGCACCACACAACCGTCTGACGCCAGCGGTGCGCGCACATACTGCTCGGAGGGGGTGCCATGCAGCCATATGCCACTGCCCGTTTTGCCTCGCAAGATGTCCAACGCATTTGGGTAGTTCAGTGGCAATGCGCCACGCCCGTATAGGTCGGGCAGGGCGTCATCGTTCAGCTTACTGGTGATGCTGTAAACGCCGAGTGGCGTACGACCATCACCCTCGACCTGCTTTTCCACACCATTGCGACCGACCGAGATGTACAGGTCTTTTTCCAATACCAAATCCAACGGTTGGCCCGGCTTGGCTTTGTTCACCAACCAATAAAGCCGTGATCGGGACGTATCAACCGCAATCACGTGGCGCGTGCTGTCAGGCAGCGCGAGCAAGTTATCGGGCAGGCTACCCGCAGCGGGTACCTCCGTCAGGGCTTGCAGGCGCAGGCGGGACTCTTCCAGGAGCGCTTGCAAGTTTTTCTTGCCCTCCGCTGAGGTCGCTGCGAGGGACTTCAAATCAACTGGCTTGTTGATGCTCGTCGCCAACAGGTCAGCATAAAGCAGACGACCCAATTGAAAATTCGGAAGATCACTTGCCAGGGCTTCTGCCAACGAAAGCGCCGTCTTTCGATCACCCGCTCGAAGGGCTTGGTAGATGTCGATGACCCGCTCTTCTGCGTCTTTGAAGACGGGCTTTTTTGCCGCGCTTGCGGACTGAGGGCCGATGACGATGCCGTCCA
>JALQVQ010000043.1 GCA_023260315.1 Burkholderiaceae bacterium | reverse complement strand
TTACCCTCTTTCGTTTTCACCAGTCTATCACCGTCATGCAAATGACGAAAATTGCTGCAAGACTTGGTTTTGCCTGTTTCTATCTATCACAAGGGTTCTTCAAGGTAGATCTCTCCTAAGAATGGTCGAAACCAAACTCAGAATCTACCCAGTCCATCACAATGGGACGTAGGTAAGTTGCTAGATGCTATGTCTGCAACTCGGAATGACTCTTCGCTCATGCAAGCGCCGTATCCGCCAGCCATTCACCACTCACATTCAACCTGGCAGCGCATCCGCTTAACCAAAGTTACTCGCTGTTAGGCTTCGATTGAATGATCGCAGTATCTCTCATGCGTGCCACTGTTGATACGATCCCGCAGTAGTGGCGACCTTGTCCATGCCTGCCGTTACATTTAGCCCGACACATGGGGTCAGCGATAGGAGTAGAAGAGAGGAAACAAAAAGCCCGTTAGTGTACCCCCTGGTGAGAACCCACAAACTGGCGAATGTAGGCAGGAGGTATTCTAACGGGCTCTGTGTTTAATCGGTTCTCACGCCAATCACACAACGCCATTATAGCGCAGTGGATTGGTTATGCAAATTCAATCAACATACCCGTTTATGCGATCAATCGCGGATCAGGCTCGGACCATTCGTATCCCCGTTCATATGATCGAGACGATTAACAAAATGAATCGAATCAGTCGTCAGCACCTTCAGGAATTCGGCTTCGAACCCGATGCCAGCGTGTTGGCCGAGAAGATGGAGATTCCAGAGGACAAGATTCGCAAGATCATGAAGATCGCGAAAGAGCCCATCTCCATGGAAACACCCATTGGTGATGATGACGACTCCCATTTGGGCGACTTCATCGAGGACACGGCCAACACCGCACCGCTGGAAGCGGCGATGCAGGCTGGCCTGCGCGACGTGGTGAAGGAAATTCTGGACAGCCTCACCCCCCGCGAGGCGAAGGTTTTGCGCATGCGGTTTGGTATCGAGATGTCGACCGACCACACGCTGGAGGAGGTTGGGAAACAGTTTGACGTCACGCGCGAGCGCATCCGCCAAATTGAGTCTAAGGCCGTCCGAAAGCTCAAGCACCCGAGCCGCAGCGACAAACTGCGCAGCTTCATGGAATCGCAGTAATCCAAAAGCATCAAGCCTGCAGACAAACGCCCCCGAAATGGGGGCGTTTTTTTGCCCTTGAAAAGTCGCAGGCCGTCCCAATCTAGGAAAAGTAGCCGGCTTTGCGACCCCGCTCAGCCACACCAACCGAACCCGTTCCCGGTACCACCACGATGTCAGATTCAACCAACCAGCAGCCACAAAACGACGCCGAAGCGGCACAAGCGCAGGCCCCTGTCAACGAACCATCGACCCAAGACGTTTTGGCCGCAGCCCAAGCGGCCAACGCAGGCGCTGAGGCGCCAGAAGAACCTGTCGTCACCATCGAATCGCTGCAGGCGCAACTCAACGAGGCAAACGACTCTTTCTTGCGCGCCAAAGCCGATGTTGAGAATGCGCGTCGACGCGCCGACGAAGAGGTCCAAAAGGCTAGAAAATTTGCTGTCGAAGGCTTTGCCGAGGGGCTTTTGCCCGTCATTGACAGCCTCGAGGCGGCGCTCTTGGTTGAGCAAGCAACGCTGGAGCAGATGCGAGAAGGCGTGGAAGCGACTCAAAAGCAACTGTTGAGCGCGCTTGAGCGCAACAAGGTCACGCAAATCAACCCAAACAGCGGTGAAAAATTCAACCCGCATCAGCACCAAGCCATCAGCGTGGTGCCCGCAGCGCAAGATCCCAACACCGTTGTCACCGTCTTACAAAAGGGCTACATGATCGCGGACCGCGTCTTGCGCCCTGCCCTTGTGACGGTCACGGCACCGAAGTAAATATTTTGGCTTCTGGGGCTTGAAAAGCCCCTCAAAAGACCTACCTAAATTTCATCTTTTTTACAAACAACCCGTTTCACGCGAAAAGCGCCAGGAGTTCATCATGGGAAGAATCATCGGTATTGACTTAGGTACCACCAACAGCTGCGTATCCGTTATGGAAGGCAACACCACGCGCGTCATCGAGAACAGCGAAGGCGCGCGCACAACCCCCTCCGTCATCGCTTACCAAGAAGATGGCGAAATTTTGGTTGGTGCACCAGCCAAACGCCAGGCGGTAACCAACCCAGCAAACACCATCTACGCAGTCAAGCGTCTGATCGGCCGTAAATTTGCCGAAAAAGAAGTCCAAAAAGACATTGACTTGATGCCCTACAAAATTGCAAAAGCCGATAACGGCGATGCATGGGTGGAGATCCGCGGCAACAAACTCGCACCACCCCAGGTGAGCGCCGAGATTTTGCGCAAAATGAAGAAGACCGCCGAGGACTACCTGGGCGAAGAAGTCACTGAAGCCGTCATCACCGTGCCTGCCTACTTCAACGACGCGCAGCGCCAAGCCACCAAAGATGCGGGTCGCATCGCAGGTTTGGATGTCAAGCGCATCATCAACGAGCCCACAGCGGCGGCATTGGCTTTCGGCTTGGACAAGCAGTCGAAGGGTGACCGCAAGATCGCTGTTTATGACTTGGGCGGCGGCACCTTCGACGTCTCAATCATTGAGATCGCTGACGTCGACGGTGAAAAGCAATTTGAAGTGTTGTCCACAAACGGCGACACGTTCCTTGGTGGTGAAGACTTCGACCAGCGCATCATTGACTTCATCATCGCTGAGTTCAAGAAGGAACAAGGCGTTGACCTGAGCAAAGACGTGCTGGCGTTGCAACGCCTGAAAGAAGCCGCTGAAAAAGCGAAGATCGAGCTGTCTAACAGCGCACAAACCGATATCAACTTGCCATACATCACAGCTGATGCGTCAGGCCCCAAGCACCTGAACATCAAAATGACACGCGCCAAACTCGAGAGTTTGGTGGACGAGTTGATCGAGCGCACCATCGCACCTTGCCGCACAGCGATCAAGGATGCTGGCATCAGTGTCAGCGATATCAACGACGTGATCTTGGTTGGCGGCATGACCCGCATGCCAAAGGTCCAAGAAAAGGTGAAAGCCTACTTCGGTCAGGACCCCCGCCGTGACGTCAACCCTGACGAAGCGGTTGCCGTTGGTGCAGCGATTCAGGGCCAGGTTTTGTCTGGTGATCGCACAGACGTTTTGTTGCTTGACGTCACCCCCCTCTCTCTTGGCATCGAGACCATGGGAGGGGTGATGAGTAAGATGATCAGCAAGAACACAACGATCCCAACCAAGTTCAGCCAAGTGTTCTCGACCGCTGATGACAACCAGCCTGCTGTGACGATCAAGGTCTACCAGGGTGAGCGCGAAATCGCATCGGGTAACAAAATGCTGGGTGAATTCAACCTTGAGGGTATTCCACCAGCACCACGCGGTACGCCACAAATTGAAGTGACTTTCGATATCGACGCGAACGGTATTCTTCACGTTGGCGCCAAAGACAAAGGGACCGGAAAAGAAAACAAGATCACGATCAAGGCCAACTCTGGTTTGTCTGATGAAGAGATCGAAAAAATGGTCAAGGACGCCGAACTGAACGCGGACGAGGACAAGAAAAAGGTTGAAATGGTCCAAGCCCGTAACCAGGCGGAGGCCATGATTAACAGCGTCAAGAAGAGCTTGACCGAGCACGGTGACAAGCTCGATGACGCCGAAAAATCTGCCATTGAAGATGCCTCCAAAGCCCTTGAAGAAGCCCTGAAGGGCGACGACAAGGAAGACATTGAGGCCAAAACAACGGCGCTCATGACGGCCAGTCAAAAGCTGGGCGAGAAGATGTATGCGGACATGCAAGCCGAGCAAGCCTCAGCCGGACAGTCTGCAGAATCGAGCAAGGGCTCTGACGACGACATCGTTGATGCGGAAGTCAAAGAAGTGAAGAAAGACTAACGGCGCGTTTTGGAAGCCAACGGGCGTGCCATCGCTCGCCCGCCAACGCCGCACAAGTGCTTGTCGCTTGGGCGGCGATTGGCTTTAAAGACACACACATTAATCGACGCAGCTTTGACACTGCAAACTGAACGCATTGCGCACACTTGACCATGGCAAAAAAAGATTTTTACGAAGTTCTTGGAGTTCCCAAAAACGCCAGCGACGACGAGATAAAGAAAGCCTATCGCAAGCTGGCCATGAAGTACCACCCCGACCGAAATCAGGGTGATGCCACAGCTGAGGGAAAATTCAAAGAGGTCAAGGAAGCCTACGAAATGCTCTCCGACCCCGAGAAGCGCGGTGCGTACGACCAGTACGGCCATGCGGGTGTCGATCCAAACATGCGCGGCGGCCCCGGTGGTCCCGGCGGATTTGGGGATGCATTCGGTGATATTTTTGGCGATATTTTTGGCGGTGGCCAACGGCGCGGCGGTGGTCGTCAGGTTTATCGCGGTAACGACCTGTCGTATGCCATGGAGATCAGCCTCGAAGAGGCTGCCGCAGGCAAAGATTCGCAGATTCGGATTCCCTCGTGGGATGACTGTAACGCGTGTGATGGAACTGGCGCCAAGCCTGGCACGCAGGCCAAAACCTGCACCACTTGTCATGGCTCAGGCCAAGTGCAGATGCGCCAGGGTTTCTTCAGCGTTCAGCAAACATGCCCGCACTGTCATGGCAAGGGCAAGATCATTGCGGACCCTTGCGGTACCTGTCATGGTCAAGGTAAAAACAAAACCAACAAGACGCTTGAGATTAAGATTCCAGCGGGTATCGACGATGGTATGCGGATTCGCAGCACGGGTAACGGCGAACCCGGTCAGAACGGGGGCCCTCCGGGTGACTTGTTCATCGAAATTCGTTTGCGCAAGCACGATATTTTCGAGCGTGATGGCGATGACCTGCATTGCCAGGTGCCGGTGAACATGGCAACCGCAGCCCTCGGTGGTGAAATTGACGTCCCAACATTGGGAGGCAAGGCGACCATTGAGATCCCAGACGGCACGCAACACGGTAAGACTTTCCGCCTTCGGGGCAAGGGTATCAAAGGCGTGCGATCATCTGTTGCAGGCGATTTATATTGCCACGTCGCTGTGGAAACACCGGTCAAGCTGACGGAGCATCAGCGCAAGCTCTTGAAAGAGCTGGACGAGTCCTTCAAAAAAAACCGTGACAAACACAGCCCCAACGGCGGTGGTTGGTTCGAGAAAGCCAAAGCGTTCTTCGGCTAACCCTATGAAAGTTAGCGCATGAAAAAACGGCTCGCAATCGGCTTGTTCACTCTCATCCCAACGCTCGGATGGGCCGTTGACGATGCCCCGTTGCCTGCCGACTGCGTAACGAAACTCCGGACACAGGCGATCGAAGCCGGTGTTACCGGTGATTTTTTTGATGCGACCCTCGCGACGGTTCAGGCCAAACCTGAGTTGCTCGAGAAGTTGAATGACCAACCCGAATTCAAATTACCGATTTGGGATTACCTCGCCAGCTTGGTCGACGAGGAGCGCGTTCGAGACGGTCAGGTCATGCTGATCCAATACAAAGCCGCGCTTGAACAGATCAGTCGAACCTACGGTGTTGATCCCGAAACGATCGTCGCGGTTTGGGGTGTTGAGAGCAACTACGGCCAAAATACCGGCGGCCGGGATATCGTCGAGTCACTGGCAACCCTGAGTTGCATGGGGCGCCGCCAGAGCTTCTTCTCCAAGGAATTGGTTGCCGCCATCAAAATCTTAGAGAGTGGTGACTTCGAGCGTGACCTATTTAAAGGCTCGTGGGCGGGTGCGTTCGGGCAAACGCAATTCATGCCAACCACGTTTCTCCGTTTGGCGCGAGATGGCGATAACGACGGCAAGCGTAACCTGATTACCAACGCCATCGATGCCCTTGCCTCAACGGCACACTTTCTTCAGAAAGCCGGCTGGCGTTCGGGGGAGGTCTGGGGATTCGAAGTGGCCCTTCGCAACGCGACAGAGCCCGCCGTCGTGGGACGCCGCTCACCCAAGGACATGAGCTACTGGGTTGCGCAGGGGATTCGGCGTGTCGACGGCCGCCCGCTCATCGCCGGCAACATCACGGCAAACACCGACGCAGCCCTTTTGTTGCCCGCTGGTCCGACCGGACCTGCTTTTTTATTGCTGAACAACTTCAAGGCCATCTACAGCTACAACGCATCAGAGAGTTATGGCCTAGCCATCGCACATCTGTCTGACCGACTCCGTGGCGCCACTTTGTTCCAAACCCCTTGGCCAACCGATGACCCTGGGTTGTCACGTGCTGAGAAACGGGAAATCCAAACCCACCTGCTGCGGCGTGGTCATGATATCGGCGTGGTAGACGGCGCACTGGGCAGCCGATCACGCGCCGCCATCGAGCTGGAGCAAGCTCGGCTGGGTCACCCTGTCAATGGCCGAGCGGGCCAACGCCTGCTCGAGGCCTTGCGCAACAGCCCATCAGCCCAATAGGCGCGCGCGCGCCTCAGCGTACTCGCGCTTGAGTTGGGCCACCAGCTCACCGGCTGGCTGAATCTGTTGGATGGCACCGATACCCTGCCCGCAACCCCAAATATCTTTCCACGCTTTGGTCGCATCGCTGGAAAAATTCATCTTTGAGGGATCGCTCACCGGCAAATTGTCAGGGTCCAGCCCCGCATTTCGAATACTGGGTGCCAAGTAATTGCCGTGCACGCCTGTGAACAAGTTGCTGTAGACGATGTCGTCGCTGTTGCTCTCAACGATCGCTTGCTTGTATTCCGGAACCGCACGCGCCTCCTCGGTGGCGATAAACGCTGAACCGATGTAGCCGAAGTCCGCACCCATGGCTTGTGCCGCCAAGACGGCGCCACCCGTCGCGATTGAACCACTGAGGGCAACCGGGCCGTCGAACCAAGCGCGGATCTCCTGAATCAAGGCAAACGGACTCTTGACGCCGGCATGGCCGCCAGCGCCAGCGGCGACCGCAATTAAACCATCCGCGCCTTTTTGGATCGCTTTTTGTGCGAATTGGTTGTTGATGATGTCGTGCAACACCACCCCACCGTAGCTGTGAGCGGCTTGGTTAATCTCTTCTCGCGCACCCAGACTCGTAATGATGATGGGTACCTTGTACTTCACGCACATCGCCATGTCGTGTTCAAGGCGGTCATTACTTTTATGCACGATTTGATTGATTGCGAACGGCGCTGATGGCGCATCGGGATTCGCTTTGTCGTAAGCCGCAAGCGTCTCTGTGATCTCCGCCAACCAATCGTCAAGTTGCTCTTTTGGACGCGCGTTCAAGGCAGGCATTGATCCAACAATACCCGCTTTGCATTGCGCAATCACCAAATGGGGGTTGCTGATGATGAACAGTGGTGACCCGATAACCGGGAAGGGAACGCGAGCGAGCGCGCCGGGTAGTGATCGTGCAACCATGCCTTGAACCTTAGTGATGCGCCGATGGCGCTTAAAAGAAGTTAGAACGCTTCAAGCGCCATCCCATTGACGCTGCTCGCCCCTGACACGATGCTGTCGCGCATACCGGGTACTTTGCGAAGAATGTGCTCGGCATAAAAGCGACATGTCACGCGCTTCGCTGCCATGAAGTTGGCACCAAAATCTGGGTCCACAGGCCCCTGCGCCACCAACAATGCGCGCGCCATCTGCCAGCCCGCCATCACCATTCCGGTCAACATGAGGTAAGGGACACTGCCCGCGAAGGCGGCATTGGGATCGGTGCTTGCGTTTGACGCGATAAATTGAGCTGATGCCTCGAACGCCAAACGTGCCTGCTTGAGCGCATCAGCCATCACAGCCGCATCGTCCGTGCCGCTGGCCAGCAACGCCGCTTCAGTCTCTGCGATTTGAGCCGCTAACGCCAAGGCATACTGCGCACCATCACGCGCCGTCTTGCGACCCACGAGGTCATTGGCCTGAATGGCTGTGGTGCCCTCGTAGATGGTCAGAATTTTGGCATCACGGTAATACTGCGCTGCCCCTGTTTCCTCAATGAAACCCATGCCACCGTGCACTTGCACGCCGAGGCTGGTGACCTCCAGGCTCATCTCTGTGCTGAAGCCCTTGACCAACGGCACCATGAATTCGTAGAAGGTCTTGTTCGCCTTGCGGCTGGCCTCGTCGGGGTGGTGGTGCGCGGCATCGAAGGCCGCCGCCGCCGCGGTGGCAAGTGCACGACAACCCTCCGTGTAGGCGCGCATCGTCATCAGCATGCGCTTCACATCAGGGTGGTGAATGATCGGCGCTGATTGGTTCATCGAGCCGTCAACCGGGCGACTCTGCACCCGCTCACGCGCGTAAGTGACCGCCTTTTGGTAAGCCCGATCCGCGATCGCAATGCCTTGAACGCCCACGGCGTAACGCGCGGCATTCATCATGATGAACATGTACTCGAGGCCGCGATTTTCCTCACCAACCAAGTACCCGATCGCCCCCCCGTTATCCCCAAACTGCAAGACTGCAGTGGGGCTCGCTTTGATACCCAGCTTGTGCTCGATACTCACGCACTGAACGTCATTACGTGCACCCAGACCACCGTCTGCATTGACCAACACCTTGGGAACGACAAACAGGCTGATGCCCTTCACACCGGCTGGGGCACCCTCAACTCGCGCCAGAACGAGATGCACGATGTTCTCGGCCATGTCATGCTCACCGTAGGTGATGTAAATTTTTGTCCCAGCGATGCGGTAAGTGCCATCGGCCTGCGGCGTCGCCTTTGTAC
>JALQVQ010000234.1 GCA_023260315.1 Burkholderiaceae bacterium | reverse complement strand
GAGGCGGCGTGGGTATTTGGGTGCACAAAAGCGCAAGCCTTCAGGCGAGTTGTGTTACCGATTGCGCTACCTGGGCTGGCAGCGTCAGCAATTTTTGCTTTCGTGATTTCGTGGAATGAGGTGTTTGCCAGCTCCGTCCTGATGATTCAAAACCGCACGCTCACTGCCTTCCTGCTACAAAACCTCGATGTATCGCCCATGCATATGAAGTTTGCGGGTGGAGCCTTGTTGGTCTTACCTGCAGCGACTTTCATGTTTTTAATCCGCAAGCATCTTTTTGCGATGTGGGGTATTTCGAATCGTTAACTTATGGCAAATATTGCAATTCAAAACGTGACCAAATCCTTCGGGAGCTATGACGCGCTCAAGGGGATTGGGTTGGCGGTAGCCGACCAAGAGTTTTTGGTGCTGTTAGGTGCCTCCGGCTGCGGTAAGTCAACGTTGTTGCGCATCATTGCAGGGCTCGAAACGGCGGATGTCGGCGAGGTGCACGTCGGTGGTGAGCGCATCGATCAGCTGCAGGCCAAAGACCGACGGCTGGCGATGGTGTTTCAAAACTATGCGGTGTTTCCACACCTCACGGTATTTGAAAATATCGCGTTTGGTCTGCGTATGCAGAAGCGCCCGCAGGAGGTCGTTGCGGCCAAGGTCAATCAGGTTGCCCGCATGGTGCACTTAGAGGCGTTACTCGATCGGTATTCCGGACAGTTATCCGGCGGGCAGCGTCAGCGCGTGGCCTTGGCACGTGCGCTAGCGGTTGAGCCGCGTGTGATGCTGATGGATGAACCACTGTCTAATTTGGATGCGCTCTTACGCCTTGAGATGCGCGCCGAGCTGAAGTCGATTTTGGCGGCAAGCAAAACCACCACGATTTATGTGACGCACGATCAAGTAGAGGCCATGAGTTTGGCGGATCGCATTGCCGTCATGCACCAAGGTGTGATCGTGCAGTGCGATACGCCGTTAGAGATTTACAGAAATCCTGTAAACACCTTTGTTGCAGGATTTATCGGTAATCCACCAATGAATTTCATCCCCGCGCACGCCGTTCAAGACGGTATTTTTGAAGCACGGGGTCTTCGCTTGCAAGGTCCTCTCGGACACCGTGAGCTGTTGCTCGGTATTCGACCTGAGGATATGCAAGTTGGCGATGCCGGATTTACCTGCCAAGCCGACTTGATCGAACCGTTGGGCCCCAACGTATTGGTGACCGATGTTCAAGATAGTGCCGTTTTCAGGGCGGCCTTAAGCAGCACGACGACGGTATCAAAAGGCCAATCAATTTTTTTACAACCGGACTTAGAGCGTGTTCGTTGGTTCACGCCTGAAGGTCAATCAGTGAAGTCAGTATCATGAGCACAAGTACCTTATCTAGCTCGGAAGAGATGTTGAGCGAGGCTCAGCGTATTTTGCGTCTCAACGATAAAGGCAGCTATACGGTCCCGACGCACGGTTTGTATCCATTCCAGTGGAATTGGGATTCTTGCCTTACCGCCTTGGGACAGGCGTCTTTTGATGAGTCTCGCGCATGGCAAGAAATTGAATCGTTAGTCGCCCATCAGTGGGACGATGGTATGGTGCCGCACATCGTCTTCCATGTTCTCGACGATGGCTACTTCCCTGGACCAGCGGTCTGGGGAACAGGGCGCGCCACGCCGACTTCCGGCATCACACAACCGCCAGTGATGGGCTTGGTTATCGAGCAATTATGGAACCGGGGTTCGAAAACCGATGCGCTCAAGGCACGCTGTCGCCAATTGGTCGAAGCGGCTAATCGCTGGCATGCCTGGTTTTACGCTTGCCGTGATCCACGCGATACGGGTTTGGTAGCGCTGTTGCATCCTTGGGAGTCCGGACGGGACAACTCCTGTGATTGGGATACGGCGTTGGCTGCGGTACCCGCCGATCACGTGACGCCTTACACCCGTCGTGACACGCAACACGTGGATGCGAGTCAACGCCCTACCAAGTTTGAATACGACCGCTACATCGCGTTGGTCGAATTATTTCGAGCTTGTAATTGGGACAACACAAAGTTGCATGACGCCTCACCGTTTCAAGTGGTGGATCCCGGCTTTAATGCGATCTTGATTCACTCTGATCAGGCCCTCGCTCGGCTCGCCGCAACGATTGGTGAGGTGGGGATTAGCGAGATGGCAGAAGCGCGTGCCAGTCGTGCACTGCAGGCGATCGACACCCTGTGGAGCGCTGACAAGGGCCAATATGTTGCCTTCGACCGCATCAAAAGACGACCGGTTGACAGCGCCAGCATTGGCGGTTTGTTGCCGGTGTTGGTATTGCCCGAAGGGCATCCGAACCAACTACAGTTGTGTCAACGCATTGGACGTATTCTGGATCGCGCACCCTACGGTGTGGCCAGTCACGACCCGGATGACGCCCGGTTTGACAGCAAACGGTATTGGCGCGGCCCTTCCTGGCTGGTAGTGAATTACCTGCTCATCAAAGGTTTGATGCAGAACGCGCAGCTAGCACTGGCGGAGCGGATTCGCCAGGCCAGTTTGCGATCGATTGCGAAAAGCGGGTGTGCCGAGTATTACGACCCCTATACCGCAGAGGCTTTAGGTGGCAAAACCTTTACTTGGACAGCGGCTATGGTCATTGAATTTTTGCGGGACGCCCGCTGATAATGGCGCATGTCTATTCAAAACCTCGCCAAGGATTTGGGGCTCTCGATCTCGACCGTGTCGCGTGCCCTCAACGGTTATACCGATGTCTCTCAATCCACACGCGAGCGTGTGGCCGCCCGCGCGGCGGCGCTGAACTACACGCCTCACCCCGGTGCCCGTAGCCTCAAGTCAGGTAAGTCATACGCGGTTGGTGTTATTTTGCCGGCCAACGAGGTAACAGGCGGCTTCATGGATCCGATGTACTCCAGCTTGCTCGGAGGTGTGAGCCGTGGGCTGAAAGCAGGCGGCTATAACCTGGTGGTTAGTACCAACAGCGGTTTGCCCGTTAAGGAAGAGTTGGCCCTTTACGATCAGTTCCTGCGCGCCAAATGGTTCGATGGTTACATCATCGTGCGTACCCGTATTCAAGATCGCAGGGTGTCGGCGTTAATGAAACATCACGTGCCGTTCGTAACCTACGGTCGTACTGAGACCGAGGGCAACGAATTTTGGGTTGATACGGATAACGAGCAGGCGTTCTACTTGGCAACTCAACGCCAAATTGCATTTGGTCATCGCAACATCGCATTGCTCAATGGCCCAGAAGAATTCATGTTCGCGGCCTTGCGCGAGAAAGGCTATACCCGTGCCATGCACGGCGCAGGTTTAGAGCCTGCTTTGCATCAAGTGCTACATGGCAGCTTGACGGAGAAAGCAGGTTATGACCTCACCGAACAATTGATCACCTCGAACAACCCACCTTCGGCGCTGCTGTGTGCGACTGACTCGATGGCGATCGGCGCGATTGCTGCCTGTCGCGCTCATGGCTTAGTGGTGGGTCAGCAGATATCTGTCGTGGGCTACGGCAACAGTGACGCAGGTCAATTTTGCGTGCCACAACTAACGACGATCGCCCATGACGTGCAAAGCAACGGCTGGCATCTCGCTGAATTGTTGCTCACGCGATTGAGGGGTGAAACACCTGCGCAGTCACATTTTTTGGAGACCGTTGAGGTGATCGCGCGGTCATCCGACGGCCCACGGATTTGAGAATTTAGTCGTTGGGACTGGCAAAAATTACTTCGCCCCTGGCGTTGTTTCAAACTGCTGGATCTCTGCGTCGACATGGTGGAAGGGTTGTTTGTCCTTCAGGTACTGCGCGACGGTTGGTTTGAAAATGCTGGGGTCGTCGAAGGTGCCTACTTTCATGATCATGGCATCTGGAAAGCGCGGGCTGAGTGTGGCCAGTGATGTGCCGCAGTTGCCACAAAACAAGCGGGTGCGTGGCGTTTCGAGGTCGGTTCGCGCGAATGTCTTTGGCTCACCTTGCGTGAATGTGAGGTTGGCCTTCGGCAATACCATGGCCGCGTTGGGATTGCCGCCGCTGATGTATTGGCATTCTCGGCAGTAGCACTGAACGGCGGTGCGCGGCTCGCCATCAAAGGTGAATTTAACTTGTCCGCAATAGCAGCGTCCGTTGATTTTCATGGTGGTCTCCCGCAGGTTTAAGTGGTTTCAGTAGTGGATGGCATTGGGTGTGCCGCCGCCGGCGGCGATGGTGTCGCCCGTGATCGCACGGGACCGTGGCGAGCACAGAAAAGCCACCACATCAGCGACTTCGGATGCATCAACCAAATGGCGAATGCTGTTGCGCGCAGCCATTTCGGCGGTAATTACCTCGGTAGCGACGCCGCGCGCCTGGGCGCGTGGTTCGATTAATGGCCCGGTGCGCTCGGTGCGCGTCAGGCCCGGGTGGACCACGGTCACGTTGATGCCGTGTTCTCCCAATTCGTCTGCCATGTTTTTTCCCAAGGCGCTGAGGGCGACGTTGCGAATACTGCCCACCGTGTTGCCTGTTGTTCTGGCGGCCAGTCCGCTGATGTGAACGATACGCCCCCAGCCACTGGCTTTCATACCCGGTACGACGGCTTGTGCGCAACGGATGTAGCCCATGACTTTGGTGTCGAGTTCGTTGTGAAAGTACGGCGACTCAATGGCGTCTAATTTGGGTGGGGTG
>JALQVQ010000158.1 GCA_023260315.1 Burkholderiaceae bacterium | reverse complement strand
GCCCTGCGTGAGCACGCCGCCCGCCTGGGTGTTATCGGTCACACTGAATTTATCGCCTAATGTAAACCGGCCAGGCGCGAAGCCTGGCCACTGTAACCCTGGAGAATTGAATCATGAACAAGCACGCACTGCACTACATCGAATTAAACCCAGCACCGATTGACGAACCCAGCGACACCGTGATTGTGCTGGGCGCGCTGGCCATTGTGGCCGCCTTAGGTTTTATCCTTATCGTTTTGTTTTCACTGTACCCCGTAACCGTAACCCTGGAGAATCTAATCATGAAAAACGAAAACCCCGTTCTGTTGGCCGCCGGTGCAACCGAGGTGGCCAGTGCCGCTGAAATGGCCAAGCAATGCAGCGTGATTTTCTTGTGCGTCACGGGATCTCCCCAAGTCGAGGCGTTGGTGCTGGGCGCCGACGGGATTTTGGCCAACGCCCAACCCGGTACTGTCATCGTTGACTGCTCGACATCGGACCCCGTATCAACGGGCAAACTCGACGCCGCCGCGCGCGCGGTCAATATGCACTTTGCGGATGCACCGCTCGGTGGTACGCCCAAAGAGGCGGCAATCGGTGCACTGAGTGCAATGGTCGGCGCCGATGATGACGTCTTCAAACGCATCCAACCGATCATCGCGACGTGGGCCGCGAACATCACTCATTTGGGCAAGGTGGGTCTGGGCCACACCGTTAAGTTGGTCAATAACTACGTGGCCATGGGCTATGGGGCGATCTACGCGGAGGCCTTGGCCTTAGCCAGAAAAGCAGGACTCAGCGCTGAGCAATTCAACGCCGTTATTGGATCTGGTCGTATGCGCTGCGGCTTCTATGACACCTTCATGAAGTGGACCATTGAGGGTGACCCCAACGCCCATTTATTCACCATCACCAACGCGCACAAAGACATGCGCTACGCATCCAATTTAGCCAACGACTTAGGGGTCGTGACACCGATACAATCGCTCGTCCGGGCTAGCTTTGCAGCTATGGATGCATCTGGTCAAGGGCAAAAATTTGTACCGATGTTGGCCGACTTTGTCGCCACCGCTAACGGGCTGTCAGCAACCGAAGAACGCTTGAAGCTCCCCACTAAGGATTGAGTCCCCCATGAAACCAACGCTACTCGCTGCATCGCCACTGAACCCGCTGTTCGTCAAGGCGCTCGAAACCAAGTACACCGTGATCGGGCCGATGGCGCATGACGCGTTGATGGCGCATCCCGACCGCGAATCCATTCAAGTAATTGCGGCCGGGGGTGAGTCCAAAGTACCGGCCACCATGATGGATGCCCTGCCCGGCTTGAAGCTGATCTCGGTCATGGGCGTGGGCTATGACGGCGTCGATGTGCCGCATGCAATCGGGCGTGGCGCCATGGTCACCCACACCCCCAACGTGCTCAACGACGATGTTGCCGACTTGGCCATCGCCTTGATGCTGAACGTGACCCGCCGCATCCCGCAAGCCCATCAGTTTGTGCAAGCCGGCGAATGGGCGAAGGGTGGTTTACCACTGGCAACCAAATTATCTGGCCTGCGTTTGGGCATTGT
>JALQVQ010000068.1 GCA_023260315.1 Burkholderiaceae bacterium | reverse complement strand
GTGATGGATTTGCTATTTCGCCTAAATTTGCGGTTTTGAGTGCCGCAATATCTGGCATTCTCCATTCACCGCTATTAAACATGTCGCTAAATAGTGCTTGACCAGCGACAAGGTTACTTGAGGTAAAATAAGCCATTTTTGCCATTGATATTCATGGCGTCCGAGCCGCAAACGCCCTCGCGGCAAGAACGTCGGAAGGAGATACTTGGGTCCATCGCCTTCAGCTTCATCAGGGCATCAAGCAGCATGCGTTCTGTGCCATCGAGTTCGATGGTGATGGTCTGCATGTAAGGCTTGGCGTCCTTTTCGGGATCGTAACGGTAGATCTTGAATGTACGGGTGTTCGACATGATGGGATGCTCCGTGGGTTAGAAGGTACGAACTTTTGGCGGCACGGACTCAACGGTCAGTGGCTTCAAGTTAACGGGTTTGTAAGTGAGGCTGTTGTCTGCGCTGTGCCATAGCGTGTGTTTCATCCACTCGGCGTCATTGCGACCAAGTGGGTATTGCGCGTCGTCAGCCGGACGCTCATAGTCGTTCACGGTATGCGCGCCGCGGCACTCGGTACGCGCAGCAGCGGACGTCATGGTTGATTGGGCGCACTCGATGAGGTTGTCCACTTCCAAAGCTTCGATACGGGCTGTATTGAAGGTTTTTGACTTGTCCGCCAAGTGAATGGCGTTCACGCGTTCGCGCATCGCATTGATTTTTGCAACGCCTTCATCCATTGACGCTTGCGTGCGGAAAACCCCGGCATGCTGTTGCATGGTGGCGCGAATTTCGTCGGCAACATCCTGGGCATATTCACCGCCTGTTGACGACTCAAGACGAGCCAAGCGAGCCATCGTTTTGTCCGCGGCATCGGCTGGAAGTGGCTTGTGTTCTTTGTTTTTGTCGTTGAACTGAACAATGTGATTGCCAGCGGCACGGCCGAAGACCAGCAAATCCAGCAACGAGTTGGTACCCAGGCGGTTTGCGCCGTGCACGCTGACGCATGAGCATTCGCCGACTGCGTAGAGGCCGTTCACGGCCTGCTGGCCGCCTTGGCCATCTGGCGCAACAACCTGCCCGTTGATGTTGGTTGGGATGCCGCCCATCTGGTAATGGATGGTGGGCACGACAGGAATTGGCTCTCGGGTGATGTCGACGTTTGCAAAGTTGACGCCGATCTCATAGACCGAAGGCAAGCGTTTGTGGATGGTCTCCGCACCAAGGTGGTCCAGCTTTAACAGGACGTGATCTTTGTTGGGGCCACAGCCGCGGCCTTCCTTGATCTCCTGATCCATGCAGCGTGAAACGAAATCCCGTGGTGCCAGGTCTTTCAGGGTCGGCGCATAGCGCTCCATGAAGCGTTCGCCCTCGCTGTTCAGCAAGATGGCGCCTTCGCCCCGGCAGCCTTCAGTCAGGAGAACGCCAGCACCAGCAACGCCGGTGGGGTGGAATTGCCAGAACTCCATGTCTTGCAGGGGCAAGCCTGCGCGCGCCGCCATACCAAGGCCATCGCCGGTGTTGATGAAGGCGTTGGTTGATGCCGCAAAGATTCGGCCCGCACCACCCGTTGCGAGCAACGTGGTTTTGGCTTCGAGGATGTAGACGTCGCCGGTCTCCATTTCCATCGCGGTAACGCCGACGACATCGCCCTCGGCGTCGCGGATCAAATCGAGGGCCATCCACTCGACGAAAAAGGTTGTTCGCGCCTCAACGTTTTGTTGGTAGAGCGTGTGCAACATCGCGTGACCGGTGCGGTCTGCCGCTGCGCAGGCACGTTGAACGGGCTTTTCGCCGTAGTTGGCGGTGTGCCCACCAAAAGGACGCTGGTAGATGGTGCCATCTGGGTTTCGGTCGAAAGGCATCCCCATGTGCTCGAGGTCATAAACGACCTTCGGCGCTTCACGGCACATGAATTCAATGGCGTCTTGGTCACCCAGCCAATCGGACCCCTTGATGGTGTCGTAAAAGTGGTAGTGCCAGTTGTCTTCGGACATGTTGCCAAGCGATGCACCGATACCGCCCTGGGCCGCAACGGTGTGCGAGCGTGTTGGGAAGACTTTTGACAAAACAGCAACGTTCAAGCCAGCACGCGCCAGCTGCAGTGAGGCACGCATGCCAGAACCGCCCGCACCAACGATGATGACGTCAAAGCGGCGCTTGGGCAAAGAGGAGGTGGTTGTCATGGCTTAGAGTCTCCAGAGAGCTTGAATGGCCCAGCCTGCACACGCAATCAGCCAAACCAAAGTAAATAAATGCAGAGCCAGGCGCACTGCCACTGGCTTCACGTAGTCCATCCAGATATCGCGCGTACCCACCCAAACGTGGTACAGCAGAGCGAGGATGACTGTGAAGGTCAATACCTTCATCCATTGCGCTGCAAAAATACCGGCCCACACCTCATAGGTGATTGGGCCATTGCTAAAAATCACTTGGGCAAGCAGGATGACCGTAAAGAGGGCCATTAACAGGGCGGTTGCGCGTTGCGCCATCCAGTCACGAAGACCGTAGTGCGCGCCAGTCACAACGCGCTTGGAACCAAAATTCACTGACATGAGAAATCCTTGGTTATCGGGTGATTAGTAGACGCCAAAAAGCTTGGCACCCAGCACAACAGTCAAGCCCACCCCTATCGCTAAAGTGGCGATAGCTGATGACTTGCCAAATTCCTTGGTCACAGCGTGCGTTGCATCCATGTACAGGTGACGAACACCTGCCACGAAGTGATGCAAATACGCCCAGATCAGTGCCAATGCAACCAATTTGAGGAACCAGCCTGGGTAAATGCTCACGCCTTCAGCGAAGGCCGACGTGAGGTATTCGAAAGACAACTCAGACGAAATTGACTTATCGAACATCCAAATGATGAAGGGCATGAGAATAAACATCAGCAAACCGCTCACACGGTGCAAGATCGAAACCCAGCCCGCTGGCGGGAGTCGATAGGTGGTGAGATCTTTGAATGCGTTGATGTTGCGGAATTCGGGCCGCGGCTTCTTCAACTGGGTCATGGGTGATTGCTTTCTGTGTTTTAAACGCTTCGGTTCGTAACGTTTGGCATGGCAATGGCGCTTGTAACGCGCCGGTAACCACGGTCCAAGCTCACGATTCTATTGCAATGCAACATTCATTTTCCTGACAAGTGCGAACATAGCTGATGGTTTTGGTCGTGTTAAGCGTGATCAGTTCAATTCGTTCTTGTAGTGGTGCGTGTCTGTCCTGTACAAAGCGCGCCGCAACTCCATGGGGGCATTGTTGTAGGTGTAAGCAATGCGCTCAACGCTCAGCAGTGGCGTTTGCTCGGACACATCGAGCAAGCTGGCGGTCTCAGGGTCTGGCGTTGTGGCTTTGATGCGCTCTTCTGCGCGGACCATGCGCACGCCAAAGCTTGATTCAAACAGCCGATACATGGCGCCGGGGTGGGAGCTTAATTGCTCAACCGATAACCCTTTAAAAGGGCCGGCTGGGAGCCATATGTCCTCGCAAATGGTTGGTACGCCTGCGAAGCGGAGCACCCGACGGACTTGAATCAGGGGTTCGGCCGTCCGCAAGCCGAGTAGCTTCGCGATCTCTGCCGTTGCTCTGACGCGGCGGCACCAGATAATGTGCCGCTCCGCAGGGCCTTCGCTTTGGATGGTGCCGATATCCGGTTGTAGCCGCAGAAAACGATATTGAACGTGCTGCTCTGCGTGCGTGGCCACAAAAGTGCCCTTGCCCTGCTTGCGAACCAAAAGGTTGTCTGCGGCCAGTTCGTCAATGGCCTTGCGAACGGTTCCTTGGCTCACGCCGAAACGAGCGGCTAAATCAAATTCGCTTGGGATCACATCACCCGGCTGCCACTCGCCGTTTTGCAAGCTTTGTAGGATCTGAGCTTTGATTTGCTGGTACAGCGGGCTGAACGCGGGGGCGCTCAAGCCGGCATTCGCGTCGGGGGTGCTGACGCCCGTTGGCGGACTCTGGCTTGCGGTGTTGGCGTTGGGTGCGGTCATATGGCTGTTTGGGCTCTCGCGGGTCAATGCGCGGAACGCCTATTTGACGATGCAGAAA
>JALQVQ010000310.1 GCA_023260315.1 Burkholderiaceae bacterium | reverse complement strand
ACCCTGAACTTACACGAAGGCTCAATCATCGGTCCCGCGCTAAGAAATAAATTAACCGGTAGCACGGTCACCGCGTCAGCGATCGCCGACGGCAGCGGCACCGCGATCAATCTGATCGTGCCATCCAGTACAGCCGCCGGTAACTACGCGTTTTCAGCGAAATGGCTGGCAGGCGTCGAAGGGCAATACGATTTGCTTTCTGACTTGAGTGTGGAGAGCAAGGCGACTGAGGGACCGAGGGTTACCCAACTGCTGTTTTCGAACAAGCGGAAAGTATGCAGACAATCTGAACTGTCACGGTTATCGATTTTTATCGGCGGCACGGGTCTGCAGGCGATCGATAGCGGCATGGCGACCCCATTTGGAACAGCTCTGAACATGATTGGCGCGTCCACTGACCATGCGATGACGATGAAACTTGTGGGTAACCTGCCGCCCTTCATCGGTAGCAAGCAGATGAGCTTGGTACTGCGCTACAAAATTTTGGGGCCAACTGGTGAGGTGGTAAGTGGCGCGCTTGTAACCACTCAAAAGCTGACGATATGGGGTGGAATCTGAGGTGACTGATCGACCATCGATGCGGGGTGATCACGTGCCTGTTTATCCACCCATCAAGCCTGGCGGTAAGCTGGTCGCCATTCCAGATGTGGCAGCTGTCACCGCGCTTTTCGATGAAGATGGTCAAGACTTGGGGCTTTTCTTGTTGGCGCAGACCGGGGATGATTTTCTAGCCCGCCAGCCACTGGGGTTGCAAAACCAGCTACGGATTGGTTCTCGATTCGCACCGAAGGCCTCATCGGACTCTGCGCCTGACGCGGTGATACAAACCAAGGTCATCGCAAACCCACGCAGCGGCAGAGACGAGCTTCTGGTCGTCTCCGCCAGCGGACAACTGACCCGCTATGGCCTCGAAAATTCCCTGCACACGCTGGGCCAAAGCCAGCTGCCCAATCACCAGCTGCAAAGCGGCGATTGTTGCGTTGTCGGCTTTCAGTCGCCGCCGGGTGTCTGGCCTCCTGAAAAAATTGAGGCGTTACCGTTACTGACTGTTTTGAAACTCGACGGTGACTGGTGCTTAATTTCAGACGACACCATGACGGCGTATCCGATCGCACTGCCCTCAACTACACGTCGGTGTCTATCCGCTGAATGGGTTCAGTACGGCTTATCGACACGCCTCCTGCTTTGGTGTGAAGTTGGCGAGGGAACCCCAGCGATGTTTCACAACATTCGCTTGGTGGATAGCGTGCTGGTTAGCTTTGACTTGAATGAGATTCGGGCGTACACATCAGGCGAGGCCGCGCAACCAACGGCATCTGTTACGGCGCTTGATACGCGGCTCATCGTCAATGACGCCCGCATCAGCAGCACCGCAATGGCTGTGGGCCATTACGAACCCGCCGCAACCAACGAGCAAGTTGTTATCCATTACTACGTCGGCACCGAAGACAGTTACATTCGCAGCTACCGTTTTGACATTTTTGAATTTCAGACTGATGACACCGGTTCAGTCTCGCTTGAGAGACGTGTTAGCCATGACTGGCCAGCCGCGGGCCGCAATGCGGCGGGTGAGTTATGGTTCGTGACACCTGAAATCCGCTCTTGGATCACGCCCACAGCCTCCGTATTTTTTTGCGCTGCAATCACCGGTGACGACTATCTTGGAACCCAGTCGGACACCTACGTCTCAATGGTGGCGATTCAAATCGATTGGTCGACTAACCTCGTCGCTGGTGAGCAGCGAATCGCCCTCCCGATAACGGGTCCGGTCAACCCCATCCCCCGAGCTTTGGTTCACGACTTTGGCCTTGTCATGCGACCGAGGGATGCAACCACCCTTGACATTATGTTTGTTGCCAAGACTGGCTACCAGACCAACGTCTACACCCCTCAAGAGGCGAAAAAACTCACCATGGTTTGTGCAAGCTTTTCTGCCACGGTCAGCGAAGCTCGGGAAATCACATGGTCGCAAGTCGGTTGGTTTTTTGACGACATGCGCATATGGCACACCTCACAAGACCCGTACGACGATGGCATGGGATCCCCGGACACCGATTCAGGGTCGCATCAAATGGCATTTTTTTCGATCGATTGGGTCGGGAATAGCCTCTGTTTCGGCGAGCCCACCTTGAGCCAACAGGCGCAGTTTGAACAGCTGATGGGTCTTTACCAAGTTCCACCGTTCCAACAGAGCGTTCAAACCGCGCAGCCTCAGCTGACGGTATCGCAGAGCACCGGCACGGCGATAACGGATACCGTGACGCAGCACGACGCGACTTCACATGGCGTGTCAGACAGCGCAGGGGTCACTATCTTTGGCCAGACAATCAGCGATGCGATCGGCGCCACCTGGACAACCCAACACGTCAAAACGGCTTCGGAGAATGAAAACATCGATGTTCACCTGATGGTGACTTTCTCAGAGGAAGACGGCTTGCATGCCGTCGGTAGCTTTATGACGGCTTGGACCTATCCCGTCACCTGCCGTGGTGAGGCAGTGGGTACTCTGACGGTCTTGTCACCCGGGTCGACACCCACCCCAGGCGTGTTCACAACATCCCATCCTGATTTCTTCTACGACCAAGATTACGAGGTGGGCATGCTTCTGAGCTATGTCACAGCAGAAAAGTCTGGTTATGACGTCGCCCGTTTGATGTTTTCGCCCATCACGTTGCCAGTGCTTGGCGATTCAGCCTCAATTGCGAGCGTGAACTATGACATCACGAACACCACCATGACGTCGGATCAGACGTCAACGGATCTCAGTATCAGCGCTTCGGCAGGCGTCACGCTGGCATGCCCGTCGGTCGACGGGATTTTCAGCGGCTCGACCTCATTGCAGTACCAGCTAAACAAATCGGCTGGCGCCAGCAGCATTCATGATGTCTCAACGAGCAACACCTTCAGCCTTAGCTTCAACCTCGGCAATGTCAACGATGCCGTGTATAGCTATGAGGTCACACCACTTGTCTACCGCGATGAATCAAAAATCATCCGTATCAAATACGATGTCAACCTATCAGGCGTCGGTTGGTCGCGCGAGTTTTCAAAGGGTTGCCCCGCCATGTTTAGGGTGTTCCCTTTTTCTCAGGACCCGCTTTTCATGTTCTACACCCGGTCGATCCAATTTCTAGTCGACGAGACGACGGGGGACGCCAGCATTCGACTCAAACTGTTTAACAACGGCTACGGGAGCCTTGATGATGTCGTTCTATCGATTTACGAGGGGATACCAACATCAGTGGTCGGGTCAGGTAACGACGGCACAGAGCAGAAGGACTTGCGCTTGTTGAAGACCCTATCCAATGTCGCCTTGGAGCCGATTGGTCGAACAACCATCGACTTTCCGGACATCAGAGTCTCCCCCAAAACGTCCATCACCGTGCAGCTAATGTCGGTCAAGTCAGGCACGAGTGCGGCGCTGTACTGGGGTTGCTACCCGTATAACCACGTCGCGAACTTGGTCGAACGGTAGCCAGAACGCGACGGCCAAAAGAAAACGGGACCAAGCTAAATGCCTGATCCCGTTCAATATTATTGGTAGGCGCGATTGGATTCGAACCAACGACCCCCACCATGTCAAGGTGGTGCTCTAACCAACTGAGCTACGCGCCTTCGTATCTAACGAAGCCTCCCAGTATATCAGGTGTTTTTCAACTTTCTAACTTACCCAAACTTTTTTATTGGGGCTGGTTCAATGGCGCCGAGCGGTCTTTACCCCTCGGATCTCCGTCAAAAAACCCAGAACTTTGTTGAGCCGCTTGGCATCGCTGATCTGGATGGTGAAAGTCATGAGGGCCAGCCCCTTTGGGGAATGGGTATTGACACCGATCACGTTCATTTTTTCTCTGGCAAAAATGTCGGAGATATCTCGCAACAGCCCCTGGCGGTCTTGCGCCTCGATGCGAACGTCGACTGGGTATAGCGCCTGCTCGCCCGGTTTTTGCCCCCCCCAAGCAACCTCAATGAGCCGATCAGGGTTGGTTCTGCGCAGGTGCAAAAAGTCCGAACAGTCTTTTCGGTGAATGCTCACACCGCGCCCCTTGGTAACGAAGCCACCAATATCGTCTGGCGGCGCGGGTCGACAGCACCTTGCCATTTGCGTCAACAGCGAATCGACGCCAACCACCAGCACCCCCCCCTTGGGTGCCTTCGCTGAGGCCCCGGGTGTTCGCGCCAACAAGCGCTCGTCAAACTGCGGCTCTGGCTCTGCGGGGCGAAGCTGTGCCTCGATCGTACGCAGGCTGAACTCGTCTTTGCCGACCACCTCAAAAAGCGCCTGCGCATTGTCAAACCCAAGCTGTTGGGCAAGGTCATCCAATTTCAGTGCCGTCTTGCCCTCGCGTTGCAGGAGTTTTTCAACTTGCTCCCGGCCTCTCGCAATGTTTTCCTCCGCCGCCAAGGCGTTGAACCAGGCACGCACCTTGTTGCGCGAGCGCGAGCTGGCCAAATAGCCTGATTGCGGGTTCAGCCAGTCTCGTGACGGCCCCCCCTCTTTCACCGTCACGACCTCGACGGTTTGGCCATTTTGAAGGGGTGTGGTCAGCGGCACCATGACCCCATCAACGTGGGCACCCCGGCATCGGTGCCCAACGTTGGTGTGCACGGCATAAGCGAAGTCCACCGGGGTGGCTCCGCGGGGAAGTTCAATCACGGCAGCGTTCGGCGTCAACACGTAGATGCGGTCATCAAACAATTCTTTTGTGGCACCGCTTAAATCACGCTCCCACGCCAACAGCTGGCGGAGCACCGCAATCTTGCTGTCGTAGGTCGAACGCGCGGAGACACCCGCATAACCCTTGCTCCCCGCCTCTTTATAGGCCCAGTGCGCGGCGACACCGGTTTCTGCATCTGCGTGCATCGCCTCCGACCGAATCTGAATTTCCATCGACCGCCCTGCGCCATCCGTCACGATCGTGTGCAAGGACTGGTAGCCGTTGGGTTTCGGCTTTGCGATGTAGTCCGCGAATTCATCCAACATCGGCGTATACCGCTGGTGTACCAGCGCCAACGCGGCATAACAGGCATCGATATCGGCGACGATGATCCGCAAGGCGCGCACATCGAAGACCCGGTCGAACCCGAGATTCTTGCCTCGCATTTTTTTAACGATGCTAAAGATATGCTTCGGACGGCCCGTCACTTGCGCACGAATCCCGGCAGCACTAAGAGCCTGGCGCAATTCGCTGACCGTTTGGGCCATTTGCGCCTCGCGCTCGACGCGCTTTTCATCGAGTAACTTGGCTGTTTGCCTGTAAGTTTCCGGCTCCAGAAACCGGAAAGCGAGGTCCTCAATTTCCCATTTGATTTGCCAGATGCCCAATCGGTTCGCCAATGGCGCAAAGACCTGCAGCGCCTCATTGGCAATGCTCAAATTGGGCGATACCTTGGATGCCGCAAAGTAGCGAAGCGTTTGTAAACGAGAAGCCAAGCGCAGCATCACCACCCGCAGATCACGGGAAAAAGCCAGCAACATTTTGCGGACGTTTTCAGTTTGGTTCGCCACGATGGCAGCCGGCAACTCTTGGCCTGCTGCCAGCGCGGCATCACTCGCGGCTTGCGATTTCTCACGGGCTTGCGCTTGCAAGTGGATGAGCTGAGTCACCTCAACCGCTAACGATGCGTAGTTGTCGCCAAAGCGCTTCGCAATCACGTCGCGGGGTCGCTGCAGGTGACCGCAGGCGTAGACCAAATAGGTCGCCGCCTGCATGGCTGTGGATCCCCCGATACTGGCCAAAATTTCTGCAACCGCATCCGCATGCTCGAGAACGCCCTCGCCCGACATCAAAACCTCGCCCGACAGCAAAGGCTCAGCAAACTGCCTGGCTTTTTGCACGGCATTGACCTCGAGGTCGCCGGCCGAGAACTGCTCATCAGCCACCGCCATGATCGGGAAAACATCGCTTGATGTGGATGTCCCGCCCGACGTCGCGCTGGGCGTCTGTGGTGTCGTTTTCATGGGCTTATGTCAACAGAAAATCGGCAACCACTTCCCGTTGATCTGCGGCGATCAGCGTGGGGGCATGGCCAACGCCGCTCACGGTGTAGGTCCTTGCGCGTGGGCCACGTTGGGTCATTGCGGTCAAGGTCGTGGCGGTCAACAAATCCGACTCTTCGCCGCGAATCACAAGCGTCTGCGCGGTAATGGCATCGTAGGCGTGCCAAAGGGCCTGGTTTCCTTTTTCAACCAAAGCGGCTGCATCCGGCCGATCGAAAGACTGAAAAGCAAGTCCGATCGCCGGGTCATAGTGGGCAACGTAATGCCCATCCTGCTCACGAAGCATCGGCGCAGACAGCGCCAGCCACTGCTCAGGGGTATGGGGCCCAAAACCCTTACATACCTGCCAAAGGGCGGTCAAGAATTGCGATACCGAAGTCGTTTAGGTCCACTTGGCCACTCTGACGATATTGGTAGTCGGGGTGCTGCAGAAACTTGATCACCTTTGCTGAATTCGCATTTGTGAGGTTCCAGGTTGTTCGAAGGCCGGGCTCTAAGGCTGTTGACGCTCGTTCACAGTGCCCTGCCGTTAGGACGATTCTTGGAGAATAGAGAAAT
>JALQVQ010000006.1 GCA_023260315.1 Burkholderiaceae bacterium | reverse complement strand
TAAGAGCTGAGGAGTCTGGCAAGTTAATTAGTGAACCGGTTGCGCGTGGCGCGCGCGTGGATGTGGTTTTCTTTTGTCCCCACACCCGCGGCGACGCTTGCGATTGTCGTAAGCCTAAACCCGGCCTGATCTTAAAAATTGCTGAGCGATTTGGCGTTCCGGTGTCAGACATTGCCGTCGCCGGTAATACCGTCCGGCACATACAAGCCGGTCACGCGGCCGGGGCTCGAGGGCACTTGTTGCTCACGGGGAAATGCGCCGCCTACAGTGCTGACAATCCGCCCCCCGGTTTGCCCCATGCGGCCAAGGTGCACGCATCACTTGACGCTTTTGTCGACCACGTTTTAGCATCGGCAAACGCATGAATCGCCACAGTCCCTTGGCATTTGTTGTTGCCGCCCTTCGTTCAACGCTTCACCTGATCTTCATGGCTGTCACGGTGGTGCCGTGGGCCATCATGGTTTTGGTGACCTCCCTCTTTCTCTCGCCGAATCAAATTTACTGGTTATGCGTGGGGTGGTTGCACTTAGCCGTCCGTAGCGGATGCCTTATTTTGGGTATTCAGAATCGAGTCACGGGTTTCGAAAACTTACCCCAAGCGGAAGATGGTCAAGCGATTCTCTTGGTCAAGCATCAATCGACTTGGGAGACTTTTTGTATGCCCACGCTGATGCCACATCCCTTGGCCTATGTGTTTAAGCGCGAATTGTTATTTGTGCCTTTTTTCGGTTGGGCCATGGCGCGCATGGACATGATTCACATTGATCGGCGTAAACGTTCACAGGCCTTTTCAAAGGTGGTTGAGCAAGGGCGTCGGTTGCTCGCGCGTGGCACGTGGGTGATCATGTTTCCGGAGGGAACCCGTATCCCGCGCGGACAGGCGGGCGCCTATAAAACGGGGGGCACCAAGTTGGCCGTTCAGACCGGTGCGCCGGTGATTCCGGTCGCTGTCACCTCCGCCAAATGCTGGCCACGTAAAGCACTTGTCAAATATCCAGGTACGGTCGACTTTGTGATTGGGCCGCCCATCTCGTCTGTGGGCCGCGATCCAGAAGAGTTGATGCGGGAAGTCGAGTCTTGGATTGAAGCGAAAATGCGCGAAAAAGATCCCGACGCGTATGCCAGCTAAACGGGGTGTAACAGGTCGGCGTCGAAGCCTATTGGGCGACTTTGCCGCCCAGCTGGGCTTCGATTTTGGTGATTCACCGAAACCCCTTTTGGGTCAGCCCGGACATGCGGCAGAGCCACTCGAGCAGGTGATCGGACTGCCCAGTTGGCAGCACCCCCAAGCGACGCATCAAATCAAGTTGTCAACCGCGTATATCGGTTACCACCTCAAACGCAGCAAGCGCCGAACGATCGGCATGAGCGTTGGTATGGACGGTGTCGTTGTTCAGGCGCCCCGCTGGGTTGGGTTGGCCGAGATCGAGGCGGTACTCGCCGAAAAAGGGACGTGGTTACTCGCAAAGCTCGGCGAGATGCAGACGCGCCAAAAGGATCGGCTTAACCAGCGAATTCAATGGTGTGATGGCGCAACGTTTCCCGTCCTCGATCGCAAGGTGAAAGTGGTTTTAAATCCAACGCATGCGACCGCCCAGGCGGGGGGGCAACTCCAAACCATTGATGGCACGCCCGTCGGCTGGGTGGCCGCCGCTGAGTGGTCAGATATCCCCATGGACCCAGCACAGCCACTGACATTGCATTTGGCGCTGCCTAGGGCTGCGAGCGAGGTTCAAATCCGTGACGCTGTGCAAGCCTGGCTGATGCGATTTGCTCTCCAGGTCTTCACCGCACGCCTTGATCGCTACGCGCCGGAACTTGGTGTGACCTACACGGTCCTTCGCCTTTCGAGTGCCAATACGCGTTGGGGTAGTGCCGATGTCAAGGGTCAGATCCGCCTGAACTGGCGGCTCATCCACGGGCCATTGTCCGCCTTGGACTATGTTGTGGTTCACGAACTCTCTCACCTGAGGGAAATGAACCACAGTCCAAAATTCTGGGGCACGGTTGCCAGCGTCTTGCCTGACTACGCGGGCGAGCGCCGGCGTTTAAATGCCCTCCAGTTGCCCGTTTGGTGACATTTTTTACCTCCCACTGGTTTCATCCGATAAGATATGACTGCTTTACGTTAACGTTAACGTAAAGCAGAACCATCAGAGATTCGCGAGGAGATGACGTCCATGGGTGCCCCAACCTACAGCATCAGTGATTTGGCCAAAGAGTTTGACCTCACCACGCGTGCGATTCGCTTCTACGAGGACATGGGTTTGTTATCGCCGGAGCGCTCTGGGGCTGGTGACCGCGTCCGTGTCTACAGTGCCCGTGACCGCACCCGCCTCAAGCTGACCCTTCGTGCCAAGCGTTTGGGTTTGAGCTTGAGCGATGCCAAAGGCATCATTGACATGTATGAAAGCCCCCGCGATACACGCGCTCAGCTGCAGCGATTCTTGGAAGTCTTGGCTGCGAACAAAGCGCAGCTGCTCGATCGCTTGGCGGACTTGCAAGCCAATCTTGATGAGATTGAGGCCCATGAAAAAGAGGCTCAGAGCTTGTTGGCTCAAAGCCAGCCCGTGAGCAGTCGGGGCGCCAAAGCGCCTCAGGCCAAACATGCGCAAGGGGTCGCCTGAGCCATGAATGCGGACACCACGCCAACCCCCACCGACCGGGTGGAAGCCAGCCTGGCTCGGCAGGGGATGATGCAGCAACTGGGCGTTCATCTCATTGCTGCCACATCGGGATCGTGTGAGTTAGGCCTGCCATACAGCGAAAAGGTCTCACAGCAGCAGGGCAGCTTTCACGGGGGCGCTATTGGCGCACTGGCTGACATCGCCGGTGGTTACGCCGCGCTGACTGTTGCGCCGATCGGCGCAGAGGTCACCACGGTCGAGTACAAAATTAACTTTCTATCCGCAAAGAGTGATGGGGCGCTGCATGCCATTGGGCGGGTCCTCAAAGCCGGCCGACGGTTGATCATCACCAGCGCTGAGGTCTTCCACGTTGCGCCAGACGGTCACCGGACCCTTTGCGCCGTCATGCAGCAAACCATCGCACCCGTTGACAAGCAGTATTAGCCACATCCTTTACTTTTGAGAACGCCATGAGCAACTTACCTGGACTCAATTACCAACTTGGTGAAGACATCGACGCCCTTCGTGATGCGATCCATGACTTTGCCCAAGCCGAGATAGCGCCACGCGCGGCAGACATTGACCGCACCGATCAGTTCCCGATGGATGTCTGGCAAAAAATGGGTGACATGGGGTTGTTGGGCATCACCGTTCCCGAAACACATGGTGGTGCCAACATGGGCTACTTGGCGCACATGATCGCGATGGAGGAAATCTCGCGCGCATCTGCATCAGTCGGTCTCAGCTATGGCGCTCACAGCAACCTTTGCGTGAATCAAATCAACCGCAATGGTACGGCTGAGCAAAAAGCCAAATACCTGCCTAAGCTGATTTCAGGGGCGCACATTGGCGCGCTTGCGATGAGCGAGCCCAATGCCGGCTCAGACGTCATCAGTATGAAATTGACCGCCCAAGACAAGGGGGGGTACTTCGTTTTGAACGGCTCGAAAATGTGGATCACCAACGGACCCGATGCGGACACCTTGGTGGTTTACGCCAAGACCGAACCTGAGTTGGGCGCACGCGGGGTGACGGCATTTTTGATTGAAAAAGACATGCCTGGCTTCTCTGTTGCCCAAAAGCTAGACAAAGTCGGCATGCGCGGTAGCCATACGGGCGAGTTGGTCTTTAAAGACGTTGAAGTGCCGGAAACCCATATTTTGGGCGGACTCAACAATGGCGCGAAGGTGCTTATGAGTGGCCTCGACTACGAGCGCGCGGTGCTCAGTGGTGGGCCATTGGGCATCATGCAGGCGGTGATGGACAACGTGATTCCTTACATTCATGACCGCAAGCAATTCGGCCAAAGCATCGGTGAGTTCCAGTTGATCCAGGGCAAGGTCGCTGACATGTACACCGTCTTACAAGCGGGCCGAGCGTTTGCCTATACGGTTGCAAAAAATCTTGATTTGCTGGGTGACCAACATGTGCGTCAGGTCCGAAAAGACTGCGCCTCCGTCATCTTGTGGACCGCTGAGAAGGCCACTTGGATGGCTGGCGAAGGTGTCCAGATATTTGGTGGCAATGGTTACATCAACGACTATCCGCTCGGGCGCTTATGGCGTGACGCTAAGCTCTATGAAATTGGGGCTGGCACCAGCGAAATCCGGCGCATGCTGATCGGACGTGAACTTTTCGCCGAAACCCTTTGATGGCAAACCCTTAAAAACAAATTAAAGCAAGCGCTGCGACATGCCTAAAAACCTAAAAGACCTTTTTGATCACAACCGGCAGTGGGCTGCGCACATGCAGGCCAGTCAGCCTGGGTTTTTTACCCGGCTGAAAGAGCAGCAAAAACCCAAATACATGTGGATCGGTTGCTCAGACAGCCGCGTCCCTGCGAATCAGATCACCGGCTTGGAGCCCGGCGAGGTCTTTGTTCATAGGAACGTGGCAAACGTGGTGGTCCATTCTGATCTCAATGCCTTGTCGACTTTGCAATTTGCGGTAGAGCGCCTCAAGGTGTCGCACGTGAT
>JALQVQ010000221.1 GCA_023260315.1 Burkholderiaceae bacterium | reverse complement strand
AAAGCGACCCTCTTGTTTGAAAGTCATGTACGCTGCGTACCAGTCTTTCTTGTATTCTACTTGACAAAACTGTTTGATGGTTTCGTCTTTGTCTTCTTTTGATTTAAAGAAGTTTAAGAAGTGATCCATGGATCTTTTGGTTAAATTAAACATGATATTTTTTCCTTTCGAAGAAGTTTTTAATTCACAGTCAAGAAAAAAGAATTGTTTATTTTGCAAAATTGCATCAGGTCAGATCCCCAGTAAAAAAGTCTATGAAGACGATGACTTGTATGCCTTCCATGACATTGCGCCGTGGGCCCCCATTCATTTTTTGATCGTCCCGAAAAAGCACATTGTGTCGATGGCACACCTGTCAGAGGCGGACGGGCCACTGATGGGCAAGATCATGACCCTCGCGCCGCAATTGGCTTTGGAACAGGGCTGTACGCCCTATCCCGACGGTGGTTTTCGCATTTCGGTGAACACGGGCGCGCATGGTGGGCAGGAAATTCACCATCTCCACGTGCACGTGATGGGCGGTCCTCGACCGTGGACAAAGGGCTAGGCCAGCCTCACGGTAGGGACTTGTGCCAGCTGACAGCAACATTGGGTTGAATTTGTTTAAATGGCGTCAAAACCCCTCGAGGCAACGTAGAATTTGGTCTTTCGCAAAGACCCGCCTCGGCTGTCTGTACAAGATTTAGGAGATTCTCATGGGAACGTTTTCGATTTGGCATTGGCTCATCGTCCTACTCATCGTTGTGATGGTGTTTGGCACTAAAAAGCTGAAAAATTTAGGCTCTGATTTGGGTGGCGCCGTGAAGGGTTTTAAAGACGGCATGAAAGATGGCACGGCTAAGGATGACGAAGCGCCGGCACAAGTTGCACAAACGCCCCCAGCGGCGGCGAAGACCAGCGAAACCATCGACGTTGACGCCAAGACGAAGTCTTGATGGCGGCCCTCTGGGGCCAGCGATCGGTGGTCGGCAGCGGTTTGCGTGCCGAATCGCCCACAAAGCACACACATGATTGATCTCGGTATTTCCAAACTCGCCCTGATCGGCGCAGTGGCGCTGGTCGTGATTGGCCCGGAAAAGTTACCGCGCGTCGCGCGTACGGTTGGTGCCTTGTTGGGTAAGGCGCAGCGCTACGTTTCTGACGTCAAAGCAGAGGTCAACCGCTCGATGGAGTTAGACGAACTTCGCAAGGCGAAAGAGGGTTTTGAAGGTGCAGTCAAAGACGCCACCAGCGCCGTTGAGTCGAGTGGCAAAGACTTCGAGCAATCATGGTCAGAAGCGACCAAGGGGTTGGGTGGGCAAACCGATGACAATGCGGGCGACATTGAGCATGTCGACTACGGTCAGCCGGACTACGGCTACGCCACTACTTATCAACCGCCAAAAAAGCGCTGGCGTGCCCGACAGGCGGCGGTTCCCAAATGGTTTAAAGCACGCAGCGGCGGGCGGACTCACATTCAATCGGGCGCCGCGCGTGTGGCCCGTTTCAGACCTCGGACTAAACCGATTTCCAACTGATTGCCTTTTCGC
>JALQVQ010000192.1 GCA_023260315.1 Burkholderiaceae bacterium | reverse complement strand
CCCCACTAGCCTACACACTCTTTCCCTACACGACGCTCTTCCGATCTAGGTTCTCGGCGGCCTAGGCATCGCAATCCTGTCCACCTCGAGCGGTCTACTAACCGACCGCCAGGCAGCCAAGAAGGGAGTAGGTGGGGAAGTCCTCGCCTACAAGTCCGCTGTTGAAGGCATGCATGGCATGCCCGTCACCATTCGAACCATCGATATTGGTGCCGACAAGCCCCTTGATCGGCAAGCGCGAGGGGGCGCCGATGACCACTTGAACCCCGCCTTGGGTTTACGCGCCATTCGCTGGTGTTTGGCGGAGCCTGCGATGTTTGTGGTTCAGCTGCGTGCGATTTTGCGCGCGGCGGCTTTCGGTCAAATTGACTTGCTGATACCGATGTTGGCGCATGTCAGTGAGATCAAACAAACCCTGCAACTCATCGACCGCGCGCGAGCCCAATTGGACGCCGAAGGCCAAGTCTATGGCAGGGTTCGGCTGGGCGCCATGATTGAGGTTCCCGCTGCGGCGATGATGACGAACATCTTTTTAAAGTACTTTGATTTCCTTTCAATCGGCACCAATGATCTGATTCAGTACACGTTGGCGATTGATCGCGTCGATGAGTCCGTCTCCCACCTCTACGACCCTTGGCATCCCGCGATTTTGGGGTTGCTGTCGCAAGTCATCAAAGGAGCAACAGCGCAGGGCAAGCACGTGTCTGTTTGTGGTGAGATGGCTGGTGATGTGCAGTTCACAGCCCTTTTGTTGGGCTTGGGCTTAAGAAACTTCTCGATGCACCCGACACAAATTCCAGCGGTCAAGCGCCAGATTTTGCGCAGTAACGCGGCCCAACTGTCAGCATGGTCTGAGCAGGTTTTGTCGAGCGACGATCCACACAGTGTCCCGCCACCCTGATGGGCCAACGCCTGTAAGCGCCGCACCGCCTATCCCCTGGCACGTGCTGCCTGTTCTGGTGTTGGCGCAGTTTGCTGGGACGTCGTTGTGGTTTGCGGTCAATGCCATTGTTCCCGAACTGCAACTTGCGTTCAGTTGGCCTGCGGGCATGGTTGGCACGTTGACATCGGCGTTGCAACTGGGTTTCATTGCAGGCACTTTGCTGTTCGCACTGACCTTGGTTGCCGACCGGTTTGATGCCCGATGGGTGTTCTTCCTCTCTTCCTTGGCAGGCGCGCTGCTGACTGTTTTGGCGTGGTGGACCGCAGACAGTCAGGGCGCTCTGTTGTTCTGGCGTTTCTTGACTGGGGTGTGTTTGGCAGGTATTTACCCGGTCGGTATGAAGATCGCTGCACAGTGGTTTCCTCAAGGCATCGGGCACGCCCTGGGTTGGTTGGTGGGCGCTCTGGTGTTGGGGTCTGCCAGCGCGCATGGGTTGCGCGCCATCACTGCACGTCTGCCTTGGGAATCATTGATGCTTGCCATCGCTGCCTTAGCGCTGGCCGGGGGGTGTTTGATCCTGACCTTGCGCCGCCCACAACACGCCGCAATCGGCGCGAGCCGTTTTTCGGCCTCGGGTTTTTCTGTGATGTGGACCGACCAAAAAGTACGGCGACCCGTCTTAGGCTACTTCGGACACATGTGGGAGCTCTATACCTTTTGGGTTCTTCTGCCGTTTATTTTGGCGACGCGTATATCGGGTGATGCCGTCCTTTGGTGGTCATTTGCTGTGATGGGCAGTGGGGCGCTGGGCTGTGTTTGGGGTGGCGCCGCGTTGCGGTATTTCGATGGTGCGAAGATCGCGGCAACCCACTTGTCAATCAGCGGCTTGTGTTGCCTGCTGGCGCCACTGATGCTTCACGCCAATGACACGTTGTTTTTTCTGTGGTTATTAATTTGGGGTGTCACCGTCGCAGGTGATTCGCCACAGTTTTCAGCCTTGATCGCTGCACATTCGCCGCGGCAGATGGTGGGCAGTGTGCTGACCATGACCAACAGTTTGGGTTTTGCGCTGTCGATTGTCAGCATCTTGCTTTTTACAAATCTCTCACAGCATTGGCCGCTCGCGTCTGTTTTGCCAGTCCTCGCGGTGGGACCCGCTCTGGGTGTTTGGGCGTTGCGTGCACGCTGAGCGTCGTTATTCCTGGGCGCTCGATCCCAACCATGCGGCGAGCACCACCAGTGCCGTTGCAATGCCGATTGCGGGCCGCAGTGCATCCTGGTTTTGAACCAACAGCGCGACGGTAGACAGCACGGGGGTTGCAAAGGCAATCAGCCCGACACGCCGCGCATCGGCATTTTGAAGGGCGATGTGCCACAGGTAAAAAGCGCCGCCTAATGGCCCTAATCCAAGCAACGCAATGAGGGTGATGTCGGTCATCTGAAGGTGTACAGGATTCTCGAGCATGCCGTGCGCGAGCAGCGCTAAAAGTCCACTCACGAGACAGAATGTGCCGATTGCACCGACGTGCAAATGCCCCGCGCGCTTCGTCAGCAATGAGTAGCTGCTCCAAATCCATGCCGATCCGAGTGCGAGGCCATAGCCGAGCCATGCTTGATCATGCGTCGTGTCAGTGTTGACATCCCCCGACAGAATAGCGGTGGCGGCACCCATAAAGCCAATCAAGGCTGCGAGTGCAAAACGCCAACGCCAGCGCGTGCCTTTTAAAAATACCGGTGCCATCACCACGATGCCGAGTGGCCAAAGGTAATTCACCAAGTTGGCCTCGACCGGGGGGGCGAGACGCAACGAAATAAACAGCAAAAAATGAAAGCCGAACAGGCCGTAAACGCCCAGTGCCAAAAGCGGCCACGAGACACGCCAAGCAGCAGGGCGCAAGCCGTTGAAAGGCAACGCAACGATCCCGCCGGCGAGCAGTGCCAGACCTGTGAGTAAAAACGGTGGAACGTGCGACAGGGCAACGCCCAGCGGCGCCAGACTCGCCCAGAGTGCGACGGCGCCTACGGCCATCCACAGGCCACGCGTTGCGGGTGAGTGGCGCAAGATCGATTAGGTGGGCGTTTCGTTCAGACCTGCGGCGTGCGCCTGCACGTCGGCGTGGTAGCTTGATCGCACCATCGCCCCGACTGCTGCATGGCTGAAACCCATGGCTTGCGCGCGTGCCTCGAACATCTTGAAGGTGTCTGGGTGGACGTAACGCTTGACGGGCAAGTGATGGCCACTGGGCGCTAGATACTGACCAATCGTCAGCATGTCGATGTTGTGGTCACGCATGTCTTGCATGACTGCCAAAATCTCGTCGTCGGTCTCACCCAAGCCAACCATCAGTCCGCTCTTGGTGGGCACGTTGGGAAAGGCGGCTTTGAACTTTTTGAGCAGGTTTAGGCTGAACTGGTAATCCGAGCCTGGGCGGGCTTCTTTGTAGAGGCGTGGCACGGTCTCCAGGTTGTGGTTCATCACGTCCGGTGGCGCCGCTTTGAGTATCTCCAAAGCGCGGTCGTCGCGCCCACGGAAGTCGGGCACCAGCACTTCGATTTGTGTCTTCGGCGACGCCTTACGGATCGCGTCGATGCAGGCCACGAAATGGGCAGCACCCCCATCGCGCAGATCGTCGCGATCAACGCTGGTCACGACCACATAGTTCAACTTCAATGCGGCAACGGTGCGACCCAAGTTGGCGGGTTCATCGGGGTCCAGTGGGTCAGGGCGACCATGGCCCACATCGCAGAAGGGGCAGCGACGGGTGCATTTGTCGCCCATGATCATGAAGGTGGCCGTGCCCTTGCCGAAGCATTCCCCAATATTGGGGCAAGAAGCCTCTTCGCATACGGTGACCAGCTTGTTGCT
>JALQVQ010000013.1 GCA_023260315.1 Burkholderiaceae bacterium | reverse complement strand
GGGCTTGGTCGAGATCGTGCGCGAGGCGCTTTGGGCCGATTTATTTGAATTAGAAGGAGAGCCGGCATGAGCATGAAGCTGGTTTTCATCATGCCGCCGCCACCGAATTCCGCGAGGTAGATCCGTTCGTTGTAGCTGCCGTATAAAACCAACGGTGTTTTTTCGGTCACCAGTTTTCGTACAGCGGCGTTGTCAGTTTTCGCACCAGCGACCCGCGAAATCGCGAAGTTGCAGGGCAATCCCATCTCGTCTTCAAGGAAGTGGCGGATGCCGCGGGTATAGGTTTCATTGGCGACGACACCGAAATTTGCGGTGCCGAAGAAGTCCTGCGTCACCGACCGCCATAAATCCCAAATGGGCTTGATGGTGGTGTGCTTTTCGCGCTCAATAAATGGCTCGGGGTCAAGACCCAATAACTCACCCAATGAGCGTAAAAATTTGGTGGTGCTGTGCAGGCCTATCGGCGCTTGCAGGTAGGGGCGCTCGAGCGCTTCACACAGCATGCGACCGAATTCACGGTACATGCAAATGTTGACATCGGCCTCAACCAGTCGCGACACATCTGCGAGGTGAGAACCCAACGGGAACACCATGTTGACTTCAGCACCAATGCCTTGCACCAATCGGCGAATCTCTGCCAAGTCACTGGGTGAGTTAAACGTTCCGTAGCTGGGGCCAATGATGTTCACGCGGGGGCGTTCGCCCTCTTTGCGCACACGCTTGGGAACCCGCTTCATACCGTACTGCTGCCATAACCAATACATCGCACGATTGGCGCATTGCCATTGATCTTCATCGATGGTGCGTGGCAGGAAACGCTGCAGGTTGGTCCCCTCAGGCGTGACACCGCCACCGATCATCTCGGCAATCGAGCCGGTAACCACGACAGACGGCAAGTTGGGATTTAGCGTTGCATGGGCGCGGCGCATGGCACCCTCCGTGCCTTCGCGTCCCAGTTGCTCTTCTGCCAAACCCGTGACCACGATTGGCAGTTCATGCGGCGGTAAGGCATCGGTGTAGTGCAAGACGGATGTGACGGGTAGGTTCTCACAACCCACAGGGCCGTCGATGACAACTTGCAAGCCTTTGATTGCGGTGAAAACGTACACCGCACCCCAATAGCCGCCTGCGCGATCATGATCAAGGACTAGCATTAGATCATCGCCTCCGCGTTGCGCTTCTTGGCTTGTTTCTCAAGCTGCCGCTTGGTCTCAGCCTCGAACTCGGGTCGTGTTTGTGGCACACCATTGGCGCTTTCCCACACCCCGGCCGCATGGCCTGATCCGGTGTCTCCAAAAAACGCTTTCATTTCATCAAAGCGGTCTTTGTTACCAATGGCGGCGTTGATCACCTGCGCCAGCGAACCTGCACCCGCGGGGCCCATCAGCGGCCTTGCGGAAATGAGGTTGGTGAAATAGAGGCTCGGAATACCAGCCTGTTTGGCCGCTTGAACAACGGGTGTGGTGCCAATGGCCAGATCGGGCTGCCACTCTTTAATTGCAGCCAGGTCTTGCTCTAGCGATGCGCGATATTGCACATGAACGCCGTGCGCTTGAAGCCATTCGCAATCAGCAGCACTCCACGCGGTTCTTGGACAGGCGCTACCGACGTAGCGGAGGTCGGCGCCACTTTCAACCAACAAACGTGCGACCAGCAACTCCGATCCCTCGTAGCCGCTCAATGTGATGCGGCCTTTGATGGGCGATTGGGCCAGGGCGCCTTTGATGGCGCCCAACATGGCATTTTTGACGCCATCAATTTGGGCCTGTGGCACGTTGGTGGCTTGACCAACAGCTTGTAACCACGCTTCTGTGCCATCGTGGCCGACCGGTGCTGAACCGATAACAGCCCGACCGGCGGCTTCGAACTCGCGAATGCTGGCGGTGTAAAACGGGTGAATGGCCGCCACGGCGGCGCAGTCGAGTGCGGCGTAGAGTTCACGCCATTCACGTGTGGGCACCACAGGCCCCGCAGCAAGCCCCATCGGTTCAAGCATGCGACCGATGATCATGGGGTCAGCGGGGAACATTTCTCCCAACAGGGTGATGCTGGGCTTGTCAGTTCGGCCCGCGCGCGGCGCTTGCACAGGCCCTGTTTGAATCTCTTCGCGCGCGTACTTGAGCATGGCGCCAGCCAAGATGTCTTTGGCTTCGGCGTGCGTTGGGACACCGAACCCCGGAACATCAATGCCGATCACACGAACGCCATTGATCTCCTTGGGTAACAGTTGCAGCGGCACACCGCTGGCGGTGGGAACGCATAAGTTGATGATGACGATGGCGTCGTAGTTGTCTGGGTTGGCCTCGGCGTAAACGGCTTCTCGAATATCCTCAAAGAGCTTGCCGGTCACGAGTGACTCTGAATTGAATGGCACGTAGCCAACACTGCGCTTTGCGCCGTAGAAGTGCGATGTGAACGTCAGGCCGTAAACGCAACAGGCAGAGCCTGACAAAATGGTCGCGGTTCGCCGCATCCTTAGGCCCACACGCAGGGATCCGAATGCGGGGCACATGCTTTGTGGTTGGTCATGTGGACCGGCATTGGGGTCGGTCGGGTAGTCCTTGGCATACTGCTCGAGAACGGCTGATTTACCCGCTGACTTTGCCGCTGCCAGCATCTTCTCGCCACCCGCGTGGCAACCCATGCCGTCTCCCTCGATTGCCGTCTGCACGGCCGGGCCTGCGGCCTCGGACGATGGGATGATTGGAATGGTTTTGGCCATGATGCTAGACCTCGTCGTAGACGACTTCAAGCGTTGGTTTGCTTGTGTCAGTCTTACCGCACATATCGAATTGCGTGGCTGGCTCGAGCACCACGTCACGGCCAACCGCAGCGGCGGCGAAGAGACCCAATAGCGCGTCCTGGGTCATGGGCTTGGGACGCATGGGTTCTGATGTCGCGACGTTTTCGGCCAGTTCGGCAAACATGGGACCCCAAACAGAATCGGGGCGACCAATGATTTCGTAGCTGGCGCTCTTACGGCGGATATCCTCGTTTGCAGGGATCGTGGACAACACAGGGATGCCCACTTGCGTGGCAAAGTTAGCGGCCTCACCGGTGCCGTCATCGCGGTTGATCACCATGCCGGCCACACCGACGTTGCCGCCAAGCTTGCGGAAGTATTCAACGGCAGAGCAGACGTTATTGGCGACATACAGTGATTGCAGGTCGTTACTGGCAACCACAATCACTTTTTGGCACATGTCACGGGCAATTGGCAAACCAAATCCGCCGCACACCACGTCGCCCAGGAAGTCCAGCAAGACGTAGTCAAAGCCCCATTCGTGGAACCCTAATTTTTCGAGCAATTCGAAGCCGTGGATGATGCCGCGGCCACCGCAGCCGCGTCCGACTTCAGGGCCGCCCAGCTCCATGGCGTAAACGCCATCGCGTTTGAAACACACATCACCAATCGATACCGCCTCACCGGCCAATTTCTTCTTCGATGACGTTTCGATGATCGTGGGGCAGGCACGGCCTCCAAACAGCAAACTGGTGGTGTCGCTCTTCGGATCGCAGCCGATGAGCAAGACCTTTTTGCCTTGCTGCGCCATCATGTAGCTCAGGTTGGCGAGTGTGAAACTTTTTCCGATACCGCCCTTGCCGTAGATCGCAATAATTTGGGTCTCTTTGGTTGGGGCGTCGGTGTGAATAGGGGCATCGGGCGTTGCGGCCTCGGTGCGCAGGCGATCAACGAATTGAATCGTCTTTTCATTGCTAGGGATCGATGAGGTCATGCTTAGGCGCTCCAGTCCAGAACCATCTTGAGACAAGAAACATCACCAAACGCTGTTTGATAAGCGTCGGTGGCAGAGCGAGCGGATTGAACGTGTGTGATCAATCCGTGGAGTGACAGTTGACCCGTACTGACCAATTGGTTCACAGCCAACAGGTCGGCGCGTGTCCACTCATTCGTGGTGCGAATACGGGCCTCGCGCGCACAGGCGTAGCCATACGTGAAGGACAGCGGCTCTCGGTAGATGCCGGCCAAAACAAGTTCGCCAGCGGGATGCAGCTTTTGTAACCAGTCATCGAGCGCGCCGTTTAGGATCTCGCCAAATGATGCGCCGCGATGGCTCATCTCCATCACGCCCATACCAGTCCCGTGCCAAT
>JALQVQ010000261.1 GCA_023260315.1 Burkholderiaceae bacterium | reverse complement strand
CAACTTTTCCATAATCGCGCACATCGACCACGGTAAGTCGACCCTGGCGGATCGCTTTATCCAGATCTGCGGCGGACTCGCCGAGCGCGACATGGCGGACCAGGTGCTGGATTCGATGGACATCGAGCGCGAGCGCATCAGCTTGGGCATCAAGCAGTTGGACGACGACAGCTTCACAACCTTCACATCAGTGAATGACAAAGGCCAGATCGTGACAGGTAAGGTCAAGTCTGTTGATGCCAAAGGTGCAGAGATTGATTTGGGTGACGAATTGACGGGTTACCTGCGCGCCAGCGAAATCAGTGCGGACCGTGTTGAAGATGCACGTACGATGCTGAAAGAAGGCGACGAAGTGACCGCTGTGGTGTTGAACGTGGACCGCAAGTCACGCAGCATCCAATTGTCAATCCGTGCGAAAGATGCCGCTGACCAGCAAGAAGCGATGTCAACCTTGAACCAACAAGCAGCTAACAGTGCCGGTACGACCAGCCTGGGTGCGTTGTTGCGTGCCAAGTTGGACAACGGCGATAGCAACAGCTAATCGACGAACCTGTTGGCGCTAACGCGTCAACAGTGGCCCGGGCTTTGCGTGCGACTGCACGCGATACCCGGGCTATTTTTTTGCCCTTTTAATTCCCGTTACTGCGTATTGATCGTTGTTTTTAAAGGATAATTAGCAGCATGACACGCAGTGATTTAGTTGATGCATTGGCTGAGCGGTTCAGCCAATTGGCGCACCGAGACGCCGAACAAGCCGTTCGTACCATGTTGGACGCGATGGGCGAGGCTTTGGTGAAGGGCCATCGCATTGAGATCCGTGGTTTCGGCAGTTTTACCGTTAACCATCGGCCAGCACGTGTCGGACGCAACCCACGCTCGGGTGAGCGGGTTGATATTCCAGAGAAGCGTGTGCCACACTTCAAACCGGGTAAGGGACTGCGCGAAGCTGTCGATCAATCGCCCGAGAGTAGCCCCACAGACAACGACTGAAGATTGGCCGGTTTACCGCTTGCGCCAGAGGTAACGATAAACAAAGCCTGGGAACGCGAGCGTCGCAAACAGAAACGCCGTCACAGCGTAGAACTCCCAGTTCTGGGGGTAGATTTGACTCAAGTGGTTCTCAATTGCCAAGCCAGTCGCACCGACGGCAAAGTACAAGAAAACCCACTCAAGCAGGCGGAGCGCCAAGCCCTTGGTCTCTAACGCTCGGCGAGGGACGATTCCCAGCCAGCGGTCATTTAGAAAAGGGAGGTTCGCAGCCAGTATGGCGAGCACAATAACCAGCCATACGGCGTTTGCATTATTCATGCGGTGTCTGAGCCTGCTTTAAACCAATAGTTCCGTGATCGCTTGTGCACACAGGATCATGAGCCCACTGGGCAGCAAGCCAAACACCAGCAAACTCAGACCATTCAGGCCGAGCACGAACTTGGCATCGGCAGGCGCGTCAATGCTTTGCGCGGCATGTGCGGCCGATGGGGCATCAAAGTACATCAGCTTCACGATACGCAAGTAGTAAAACGCACCCACCAGCGACATCATGACGGCGAACACACCCATGTAGATGTAGAACGACTCATTCGATTCGAGCAGCGCCTGTAACACCGACAATTTCGCATAAAAGCCGACTAGAGGTGGCACGCCAGCCAAAGAGAACATCGAGGCGGCAAGAACACCGGCCATCATCGGACTGCGCTGGTTCAGACCGGCCAAATCGGTCAGCTTCTCCACCTCAAAGTCAGCTTTGTTGAGCAACAAAATAACACCGAAGGTGGCGAGCGTGGTCAACACGTAGGTCACCATGTAGAACATGGTGGCGCTGTAGGCGTTAACGGCGTTACTTCCTGTGCCGTCATTGACACCCGCAACCATGCCCAACAACACGAAGCCCATTTGCGCGATGGTGGAAAACGCCAACATCCGCTTCAGGTTTGTCTGCGCAATGGCGGCCAGGTTACCCACCAGCAACGAAGCGACAGCCAGCATGCCCAGCATTTGCTGCCAATCCAGCGCCATGGGCAACATGCCCTCAACCAACAAACGCATGACAATGGCGAACGCCGCCAATTTAGGCGCGCCAGCAATCATCAGGGTCACAGCCGTTGGCGCACCGTCGTACACGTCAGGCACCCACATGTGGAATGGTGCAGCGCCCAATTTAAAGGCGAGGCCAGCCACAACAAATACGACGCCCAAGGCAAGCACGCGGCTGTCTGCATTACCGGTGGTCAACTGCTGCGAGACAACGGCCACATCCAAGGAGCCTGTCGCGCCGTACATCATGGAGAGGCCGTACAGCATGAAACCGCTCGCCATTGCCCCCAGCACGAAATATTTCATCGCCGCTTCAGAGGCGTTCGCGTTGTCACGGCGCAGTGCCACCAGCGCATAACTCGACAGGGTCAGCAATTCCAAGCCGAGGTACAAAACGACGAAGTGGTGTCCACTCATCATGATGTACATGCCCAGCAGCGCGAACAGAGAGAGCGTGAACAGCTCCCCGCCGCGCAACATACCGCGTCCAGACGCATAATCGCGCCCATAAACCAGCGTAATAAATACGGCTAACGCAGCGAAGCTCTTCAACCAATGGCCCATGGGGTCAGAGATGACCATCCCGCCAAACGCCACGATCGTTTGGCCATGGACAGCGTACACCGCATTCAAAATGCACAGCGTTGCCAACGTCAGCAACGTGATGATGTAGGTTGAGGTGCGCTTCTCGCTCTTGACGCTCAAGTCGGCGATGGCAATGACACACGTCATTACCAGCAAGAAAATTTCAGGGTAAGCAGCAACCCAGCTGAGTTTGTCGATCATTTCTAAACCTACAGTAACTTGGACTGTGCCACGTGCTGTAGCAACAATTCAACGGACGGATTGATTACATCGGTCATTGGCTTTGGATACACGCCCATCGCCAAGACGGCCAGCGCGAGGAGCGCCAACATGAGGAATTCGCGGGCGTTGATGTCAGTCAACTCCCGCACATGGTCATTGGCAACGTCGCCCAAGTACACGCGCTTGACCATCCAAAGCGTGTAAGCAGCGCCAAAGATCAATGCGCTTGCCGCGGCCAAGCCGATCCAGAAATTAAAGCCAACCGCAGACAAAATAACCATCCACTCACCAACGAACCCCGCCGTGCCGGGCAAACCGGCATTGGCCATGGCGAACAGAATGGCGAACGCTGCAAACTTAGGCATCGTATTCGCGACGCCCCCGTAGGCGGCGATATCGCGGGAGTGCATGCGGTCGTACAGAACGCCAATCGCCAAAAACATGGCGGCAGATACAAAGCCATGCGCGATCATTTGGACCACTGCGCCAGACATACCCAAGGTATCAAAAAAGAAGAACCCGAGCGTGACAAAACCCATGTGCGCAACAGACGAGTACGCCACCAGCTTCTTCATATCGGTTTGCACCATGGCAACCAACCCGACGTAAACCACCGCAACCAACGACAAGGTGATCATGAGCCAAGCCCATTCATGCGCGGCATCTGGGGCGATGGGTAAGGAAAAACGCAGGAAACCATAGGCCCCCAGCTTCAACATGATCGCGGCCAAAACCGCAGAGCCACCTGTTGGCGCCTCCACGTGAACGTCAGGCAACCACGTATGAACAGGCCACATGGGAACTTTGACGGCGAAGGCCGCAAAGAAGGCGAAAAATAGGAGCGTCTGTGCCGTACCTGTGAGGGGCAACTCGTACCAATCAGCCAGCGCAAAACTGTTGCCGGCTGCGTTGTAGAGATAAATCAGCGCGATCAGCATCAACAACGAGCCGAGCAGCGTGTACAAGAAAAACTTGAAGGCTGCGTAAATCTTGTTGGGACCGCCCCAACCGCCGATGATGATGTACATCGGGATCAACGTGGCTTCGAAGAAGACATAAAACAGCATCGCATCTTGCGCGCTGAAAACGCCAATCATCAAGCCGCTCAAAATCAAGAACGCGGCCATGTACTGGCTAACGCGCTCGGTGATCACTTCCCACCCGGCAACAACCACGATGACAGTGATGAAGGCGGTCAGCACAATCAACCAAAAGGAAATGCCATCGACACCCAGGTGGTAGAACATGTTGAAGCGCTCAACCCAAGGGGCACGCTCAACCAATTGAAGTTCACCAACGCCGGATACAAAGCGGCTGATCATCGGAACCGTCGCGGCCAAGCTGGCCAAGGCGCCAAACAGCGACAAAAAGCGTGTTCGGACGGCGTGTTGATCGCTGCCGATCAGTAAAAGCAAAACACCAAATGCAATTGGCGTCCAAATCGCGAGGCTAAGCAGACCCATTTTATTATTCTCCTTATTTCGCCAGCCAAACGAACATAGTCACGAGCACAAAAATGCCCAAAATCATCACCAGCGCGTAGTGATAGATGTAGCCGCTCTGCAGTTTGCGCACCAAGCCAGAGATCGCGCCCACCAGTTTCCAGCTGGCATTGACAATGCCGCCCTCGATCACACCCTGGTCACCACCCTTCCATAAACCAATACCGATGCCGCGCGCGCCACGAGCCAATACGTTCTCGTTGAACCAATCGAGGTAGTACTTGTTCTCGAGGATGGTCATCACCGGTTTCAGCATCCGTGCGAATGCGGCTGGGACGGCAGGATTCACCATATACATGTAATACGCGGCCAATACGCCTGACAAAGCGAGCCAGAATGGCGCAGTCTGCAAGCCGTGTACGGCCATGGCAACAGGGCCGTGGAACAGCTCTCGCAATTCAAGCATCGCGCCGTGCTTGACATCGTTGACCACAATGGCCGAACCAAAGAAGTCACCGAACAAAAGCGCGTCGATGCTCAAGAAACCAATGACCACAGACGGAATCGCCAGCAGCACGAGCGGCAATGTCACGACGACCGGTGACTCATGCGGCGTGCCGCCATGGCCATGTGCATCATCGTGGTGATCGTCATGGTGGCCGTGTGCATCGGGGTTTTGGTCATAGCGCTCTTTGCCATGGAAAACCAAGAAATAGACACGGAAAGAATAAAACGCCGTGACGAAGACACCGGCCAAAACGGCAAAACTTGCAAAGCCTGCTGCCGGCAAGGTGCTGGCACTCACAGCCTCGATGATGCTGTCTTTTGAATAGAAGCCTGAGAAGAATGGCGTACCAATCAACGCGAGGGAACCGAGCAAAAACGTGATCCACGTGATGGGCATGTACTTGCGAACGCCACCCATCCAACGGATGTCTTGGTTGTGATGCATCCCGATGATCACCGAACCCGCAGCCAAAAACAGCAAAGCTTTAAAGAAAGCGTGCGTCATCAGGTGGAAGACCGCCACAGAGTAGGCAGACGCCCCCAACGCGACAGTCATGTACCCCAACTGTGACAACGTTGAATACGCCACCACCCGCTTGATATCGTTTTGGATAATGCCCAAAAACCCCATAAACAGAGCCGTGATCGCACCAATGACCAGTATGAAGTTCAGTGCGGTGTCGCTCAGCTCATAAAGCGGGGACATGCGAGCAACCATGAAGATGCCGGCGGTCACCATCGTCGCTGCGTGAATCAGAGCGGAGATGGGTGTTGGGCCTTCCATGGAGTCAGGTAACCACACGTGTAGCGGAAACTGCGCAGATTTACCCATGGCGCCGATGAACAAACAAATACCGATGACACTCAACAGCAACCACTCCGTGCCGGGCAAGGTCTGGCCAACGAGGGTGTTGGCTTGACCGAAGATCTCGGTGTAATTGAGGCTACCGGTGTAGCTGGCCAACAAGCCAATACCCAAAATGAAGCCGAAGTCACCGACTCGGTTGACCAAGAAAGCCTTCATGTTGGCGAAGACAGCCGTCGACCGCTTGAACCAAAAGCCGATTAATAGATACGAGACCAGGCCAACGGCCTCCCAGCCGAAGAACAACTGGAGCAGGTTGTTGCTCATGACGAGCATCAGCATGGCGAAGGTGAACAGAGAGATGTAGGAGAAGAAACGGTTGTAGCCTTCGTCTTCAGACATGTATCCGATCGTGTAAATGTGGACCATCAGGGACACGAAGGTGACCACCACCATCATCATGGCGGTCAGGCCATCCACCATGAAGCCAATCTCCATTCGAAGACCGCCTGTCACCATCCATTCGTAGATGGTGGCATTGAAGGTCGCGCCATCCATGACGTTGGACAGCGTCATGACAGAGAGGATGAAAGCGATAAAAACGCCCAAAATCGTGACGGTGTGGCTGGCCTTCCGCCCCAAGAGATTGCCACCGAGTTTGGTACCAAAAATACCCGCCAACAGCGCGCCGGCAAGCGGCGCTAACGGAACAGCCAGCAAATTGCCAGCAGACAGTGTGTTACTCATATGTCAGTTTCTTTTCTGGCTCAGCCTTTGAGGGCATCGAGCTCTTGGACATCAATGGTCGATTTGTTTCGGAACAACAACACCAAAATGGCGAGACCAATGGCCGACTCAGCAGCCGCAACCGTCAATATGAAGAACACAAAAACCTGTCCATTCATGTCATTGAGGTAATAGGAAAACGCGACGAAGTTGGTGTTCACGGCCAACAACATCAACTCAATCGCCATCAACAAGACGATCAGGTTTTTTCGGTTAAGGAAAATACCGATGATGGACAACGCAAACAATGCCGCACCGAGCGACAGGAAATGGCCCAGGCCAATGGAGCTAACAGCGTTCATTTGGCGCCCTGCCCTTCTTCATTTTGAACGGCCGAAGCCGCTGCTGCGACAGGGACGACCGCGTCCATTTTGATCACGCGCAAGCGATCAGACTTACGCACCTTGACTTGCTCGGAGGCCACGGTGTGGCGGGTATCCTTGCGGCTACGCAATGTCAGTGCAATGGCAGCAACAATCGCGACCAGCAACAAAACAGCGGCGATTTCAAGGGGGTACAAATACTCGGTGTAGAGCAGCATGCCGAGCGCCAGCGTGTTTGACGCACCCGCCTCTGGGCCTGGTGCAGGCATCGCGGCGAATCCATCCATCAGGACGATGGAGATTTCACCTGCCATCAGCGCACCGACCAATGCAGCCAGGGGCAGGTGACGCCAAAAGCCTTGGCGCGCTCGGCATTGCCAGCGTAGTTGGCCGCCACTTTATATCCACTCTGGTGCAGCAGCTTGGAGATCGCGGCACCGATGCCTCGGGTTCCGCCGGTAACAATCGCAACGCGTGACATGAACATTCCTCCTGTTGGACTACGCAGCTGGTCTCTGGCCTGTGCCCAATCTTCCAGCCAATCAGCGCGGTAGTTTTGGTAGCCGTCGAGCACATCGGCCAGTTGCGTGGCGAGTTGGTAGGCACGGCGGTTCATGCGGGAGGCTTGGCCGTCGCCGCTGCCATTGCCTTGATCGTCACTCGAACTCTGGCCCAAATAGTTTTTCAGCGGCGCAAAGCTGGGCTGTGCGAGCAAGTCGGGCAGGCGGCGCATGATGCGCCACACCAAGGGTGATTTGTCCAGCGGCATGTGCGCGGGTACGCTGTCTGGCCCCAGCACGGCGCGGTAAATTTGCCACAGCTTGGCCGATGGCAGCTCAATGTGGGTGGCGGCACAAATACCCAGATCCTTGGCCAGTGCCAGCTCTAACCAATGCTTCATGCCATTGCTTTGCACCAGCAAGACCTCGGGGGCGAGCACGGGCAGCGGGTGGTTGCGGATGAA
>JALQVQ010000249.1 GCA_023260315.1 Burkholderiaceae bacterium | reverse complement strand
AAACGTCTCGCAGACCGAACAGATAAAAACGATGAATGCCAAAGGTACCGAGAAAAAATGCCAGTGCGGCAGCAACGGTTTTTGAGCGAATACGAGGTTGACGGATGGATGTCATGGGGCCTTAGGGGTTACGCGTTTGATTCAACGGGGGGTGTCTGTGTGCCATCGCCCAAGGATCGCTCCATTAAAACGATGTCGAGCCAGCGATCAAACTTCCAACCGCAGCCGTGCATCACCCCCGCTTCTTTGAAACCCATTTTGCGGTGGAGCTTGATGGATCCTTGGTTTTGACTGTCGCCGATTACAGCCATGACATGGCGGATACCACCGCGCTCGAGGTCAGCCAAGAGCTGGGCCATGAGCGCCTCGCCAATGCCTTGTCCGGTGCAGTCAGGCGCAACGTAGACAGAGTCCTCCGTGCTGAAACGGTAGGCTGGGCGCGGCTTGAACCAGTTTGCATAAGCAAACCCGACCACCACGCCGCCCCGCACCGCGACGAGGTAAGGGAGGTTCTTTTGCAAGACGTCGGCCCGACGGACTCGCATGTCGTCCGCGCTTGGCGGTGGCGTTTCAAACGTGCCCGTTCCATGACTGACATGGTGGCCGTAGATGGCGGTGACCGCGAGGATGTCTGTATCGGAGCTTGAGCGTATGAGCAATTCAGCCATAGTTAGGGGCAGGGGGCTTGTTAGGGCAATGGAGGGGGGAAACGAGTCGCTATTGTGCATCAGCCACACGCCTCTTGATCAGGGACGGGGGATGGCATATAATCGAGGGCTTGGTAACGTTTCGCTGGCCGGGTGGCCAGTCGTGTGTCTCAAGCGTTACGAGAAATTAGGAACTTAACAGTGACTTGGCGTGATCTGCGCCAAAGCTGGGAAGCCCCACCCAAAGGATAAATCATGGTCGTCATTCGACTCTCTCGCGGCGGTTCTAAAGCACGCCCTTTCTACAACATCGTTGTTGCCGACAAACGCAACCGTCGTGACGGTCGCTACCTCGAGCGCATCGGCTTCTACAACCCCATGGCCCGTGGTGCCGAAGAGTCATTGCGTCTCACGCAAGACCGTTTGACACACTGGTTGGCAGTTGGCGCACAGCCCTCTGACACCGTTGCCCGCTTGATGAAAACGGCTTCTAAAGCAGCCGCTTAATTAGCCCTGAGGCAATCGAACGCGTATACCCTCGGGTATGCGCGTTTTTTTTTGCCAACACGCAACCCCACAGATCAAAATAAACGCCATGAGCCTGCCACCCGCCTTATTCCCTGCCGCCACGCTACCGGAGGATGCCGTTGTGCTCGGCCGCTTACAGGGTGCATGGGGTATAAAAGGCTGGCTCAAAGTACTGCCTTACAGCGCAGATGCCGACGTGCTGTTGTCATCAAAAACGTGGTTTCTGGAGGCGCCCGTTGGCCGATTCGCGAAGACTTTTGAGGCTTTCGCTGGCGTGGTGTCCGTCAATGTCACGGCGTGCAAGCCGCACACGGAGGCCTTGGTGGCGCTTTTTGACGGCTTGGCGGATCGCGATTTGGCGCAGGCCCTAAAAGGCGCCCAAGTGTGGGTGTCTCGGGCAGCGTTCCCCGCGACGCAATCGGCTGACGAGTTCTATTGGGTCGATTTGATTGGTCTTCGCGTCCGCAATCGTGAGGGGCTCGACCTCGGGGTGGTTCACGAGCTGTTGGCAACGGGACCGACCTCCGTCTTGTGCATTCATGCCACCGAAGCGGGAGACGACGGTAAACCACAGGAACGGCTGATTCCCTTCGTTGCCCAATACATCGATCAAGTGGACCTCAAGGCGGGTCATATATCGGTCGATTGGCAACCCGATTTTGACGCCTAAGCGGCTCCGCGATACCCATGCGCATCGACGTCATCACCCTTTTCCCTGATTTGTTCGAACCCTTTCAGCGGCAAGGGGTTGTGCGACGCGCTTACGACTCAGGTGCCATTGAGTTGCGCCTTTGGCAACTTCGCGACTTCGCGACTGGAAACTACCGTCGCATCGATGATCGACCGTTCGGTGGTGGGCCCGGAATGGTCATGGCAGCCCAGCCATTGACCGATGCACTGACCGCGATCAAGGCCGATCGCGCCGAGCCGGAAGGCCAGCGCGCACCGGTTGTGGTGTTCTCCCCACAAGGTGAAAGCATCACGCACCGGCAAGTCAGCGGGTTCGCGAGTGCAAACCAAGGGGCAATCCTGATTTGCGGTCGGTACGAGGGGATTGACCAACGCTTCATTGACCGTCATGTTGACCAACAATGGAGCTTGGGTGACTTCGTGCTATCGGGCGGTGAGATTGCCGCCATCGCTTGGTTGGACGCTGTTGCGCGACTGCTACCCGGCGTGCTGGGCGATGCCGATAGCCATGGCCAAGATAGTTTCAATCCCAGCCTGGACGGTCTGCTGGATTGCCCACACTACACCCGACCCGAGGTATGGGAAGGTGTCCGGGTGCCTGAGGCCTTGTTGTCGGGCAACCACGCAGCGATTGCCGCCTACCGGCGTCACGAGAGCCTCGTTGTGACGGCGCGCAGTCGGCCTGACCTCATCGAGGCCGCCCGGCGCTCAGGGTCGATCAGCCCGGCTGAGGAAGGCCTTTTGGCGACCGTCAAATCACGCCCGCAAACTTAGGTTTTACGGGCTATAATAGTGGGCTAACCGATCCTCTGTTTGGCCGCTTGTTGGGTCCGATTACTTTGATGGGCAAAGTAACGCCACAAGCCTTGTGTAGCGCAAATACGATCGACTAAGAGGACCTTATGAACTTGATCCAAGAACTCGAGCAAGAAGAAATCGCTCGATTGAACAAAGACATTCCTGACTTCGCGCCAGGCGACACCGTTGTCGTGAGCGTGAACGTCGTTGAAGGCACACGCAGCCGTTTGCAGGCCTACGAGGGTGTTGTGATTGCCCGCCGTAACCGCGGCTTGAACAGCAACTTCATCGTTCGCAAGATTTCAAACGGCGAAGGTGTCGAGCGTACATTCCCCCTGTACAGCCCACGTATCGCAAAAATCGAAGTTAAGCGTCGCGGTGATGTTCGTCGCGCCAAGCTTTACTACTTGCGCGATCGCAGCGGCAAGTCTGCACGTATCAAAGAGAAGCTGGTTCTCAAGAACAAGCCCGCTGCAACCGCTTAATCGGTCAGCGCTCAAGAAAAAGCCACTGCTTGCAGTGGTTTTTTTTCGTCTAAAGTCTTTCCCAGTGCAGTGCTCATAAAAGGCCATTGAAGTGACGTCACCCAAACCCCTACCGAAGAGTGGCATGCTCTCTTCTATCCCCGACCCGCGCACAGTGCCGAGCATACGCAACCCGGATGCCAATCCGGTGCTGCCCGCCCATTTATTGACACCTGATGGCTTGCGTGACCGGTTTTCAAAGTCACTTGATTGGCAGCCCGACGTGGTGCAGGAGCTGCAATGGCAGCACATTGAAACGTGGCGTGAGGCGGCTGTTTTGATCGGATTGGTGCTGCGCGAGGAGCCAACCTTGCTGCTGACGCAGCGCAGTGCACACGTTCCTACCCACGCGGCGCAAATCGCTTTTCCCGGTGGAAAGGTCGACCCGACCGATCGCGATGCGCGAGCTGCGGCACTGCGCGAGGCCCATGAGGAGGTGGGGCTGCCACATCAAAACGTACACATTCTCGGAGAGGTTGGCCGGTACACGACAGGGACCGGATTCCGAATCACGCCCGTCGTGGCCCTCATCGAACCCCCTGCCAGCTATCACCCCAATCCGGGTGAGGTCGATTTGGTATTTGAGGTACCCTTGTCCTTTGTGATGAACCCGCATAACCACCACCGCCACCATCTGAACATGGGCGATCACGGTGAGATCCGGCGGCAATGGTGGTCGATGCCGTACCACGACCCCGTGCATAGCGCCGAGCGCTACATTTGGGGGGCGACGGCGGGGATGTTGCGCAACTTCTACAAATTTTTGTCAGCCCAGACGGACGCCACATGATCTTTTTTGCTTTACTTGTTGCCATTGTTTTGGACTACAGCTTTCCTTTTCCCTACGAACGGCGTTTGCAACCTTTCGTGAATGGCTGGCAAGCGCGCGCGACACGCTGGACCGTCGATGCACCCGACTGGGCGGTTTGGGGTTTGCGCGTGGGCGCTCCGGTCGTTGCAGCGAGCCTCGTGTATTGGCTGATCTTGTGGGTCGCGGCGCCTTTTGCTTGGGTCTGGTTGATGTTGGTGCTGTACGTGTGTGCCGGCTACGGTGATTTCAAAGACGAGATGTCTCCCCTGGGCCTGTTTGGTCGGGTGATGGCCAATGTCGAAGCCAGTGACGGGGCGTTTAAGGCCGACGAGGCGATTCGCTACGCGTGGCGCCGGGTGGTTGGCGTCTGGTTGTCGTTTCTCATTTTGGCAGTCGCCGGCTTTGGTCCTGCGGGTGCCGTGCTGTTCCGGTTGGCAGCGCCCACACCCGAGGCAACAGAGGCTCCCGGCTTTGCGGGGCGCGCCTGGCATTGGATTTCTTGGTTGCCAGCACGACTCATGGTGGTGAGCTGTGCCATGGTGGGCGCATTTGACGGAGCGATGGGCGCCTGGCGGCAGCCTTCAGACCGCGACGCGACCGAGCGGCCTGAGGACAACGAATCCCTTGTTCTGCACGGCGTACTGGGTTCTTTCGGTGAAAACAGCGTCATCACACCGGGAATGATTGAGCGTCTGATGACGCGCTTGATGCGCTTGCTGCTGGCTTTTGTTTTGCTCGCAACGCTGATTCTTTAGTACCAAGCGTTCGCGGCGGCAGTCAATTCGCTGTGAAGGTCTTGGTAAATGCTGTACCGAATGGGTGAAATTAGGGGGGGATCTGCAGAGGCCGCATCCCGAACGGGGCAGTTGGGCTCATGCAAGTGGCTGCAGTTGTGGAACTTGCAGTGCCCCAAGTGGATTGCGAGATCAGGCATGTAAGTCGCCAGTTTTTCTGGCGCAATGTGGTGCAATCCAAATTCTTGAAACCCGGGCGAGTCAATGACAGCGCCATCGTCTGGAGACCCGGGGTTCAGCCAATAAA
>JALQVQ010000244.1 GCA_023260315.1 Burkholderiaceae bacterium | reverse complement strand
GGTCTCGCTGGCAAGGGGCTGCCGAGAATCTCCGCGGCTTGCGCGCGAACGTGGGCGACCGTTTTCAAGTAACTGGGGCGATCAGGCTGCAGTGATTCGTTGGCATATTGCGCAACCCAAGTCTCCACGCCGCGAATGACGACCTCAGCCGAGTACTCTCCCCCCATGCTCAACACATCTTTGCCGTGGAGCGCCGTTCTGATTTGGCGCCGCTGAAGGTGCGTTGCGACCTCCTGCTCGATGAATTCAGGCTGCCCTTCCTCAATGATCAAGACACTGGCCTTATCCGAGCAAAACGACTCAATTTGATTCGGCACCAAGGGATAGACCACGTTCAGCACCAACAACGGAATACGGGACTCACCGGCCTCGTTGACCAGACCTAAAACATCGAGTGCCCGCATGAGGGTGTTGTAAAGCCCCCCCTGGATGACGATACCAATGTTAGCAATATCGCCACCCCATGTCTCATTGAGCCCAGCCGCCTCGATGAATTGCCGTGCGGCGGGCATACGCGATTCGTACTTCAGCTTTTCGTGGGCGTAGGTCGCAGGCGGATGGGCCAACTTGGCATAGTCGAATGCCGGTGCGGTTTGCTGTAACTGGGCACTGGAGATCTTTGGCGCCACGTTGTCTTTGGTCTCGAAACGCCCTTGGACGTGACAAGTTCGAATGCGCAACTCCATCATGACGGGCGTATTGGACGCCTCTGACAGCTCAAAAGCCTTCTCAACCAAGTTCACGATGCTGGTTAGGTTGGGGCGCGGATCCATGAGCCAAATGGCCGACTTCAGGGCAAACGCATGCGTTCGCTCTTGAATGACGCTGGCACCTTCGCCGTAGTCCTCGCCAACGACAATCAGCGCCCCACCCATCACCCCAGGCGAAGCCAAATTCGACAACGCATCGGAAGCCACGTTCGTACCGACGATTGATTTCCAGGTCACCGCACCCCGCACGGGGTACATGATGGACGCCCCGAGCATGGCGGCCGCCGATGACTCGTTTGTGCAGGCTTCGACGTGGACGCCGAGCGTATCCAAATACGGACGCGCTTGCACCATCACGTCCAGCAAATGAGAAATAGGCGAGCCTTGGTAGCCCCCCACATAGGTCACCCCCGACTGCAGCAGCGCCTTGGTCACCGCCAAGATACCCTCGCCGTAGAAGGTTTGCCCTTGTCCGAGCTTGAGATTCTCAATCTCTTTTTTAAACGAAACTTCCACGGTTGCAAGCCCTCTCTGACTCGCAATTTAGGTTGAGTCAGCCCCAATTGCAAATAGAAGTTTAGAATTTACGTTATTCACTTTTCGAATAATTAGGGATTTCACTTATATCGATTCATTATGAAATTCAGGCAGCTCGACCTCAATTTGTTGCGTGTTTTGGTGGCGTTGCATCGAACGGGATCGGTCACGCTCGCGGGGCAAGCGCTGGCGTTGTCGCAACCCGCAACCAGCCACGCGCTCGCGAAACTCCGACACGCCCTGGATGACGAACTGTTTGTTCGCAGCGCCAAAGGTTTAAAGCCAACAAAGCTGTGTCAACAACTTGCGCCGCAGTTAACCGCGCAGTTGGCGCAACTCGAATCCACCTTTGGGGCAGCCCAACCGTTCAACCCCCAAACCAGTGCCGTCCATTGGCGGGTCTCCTTGTCTGATTTAGGCGAGATGATGTTCCTGCCGGCGCTCGCCAAAACCCTTCGTGATGAAGCGCCACTGGCGCAGATCTCCAATGTTGCGGTCGACGCCGCTGAAGTCCCGCGCGCACTGACCGCGCGAGAGATCGACTTTTCCATCGGCATCCTTCAATCCCGTCACCACAGCGTGCGTTCAGAGAAACTGTTCGAGGAGGATTACGTGGCGGTCACCGCTATGGGTTGGCGCCCAAAAGGCTCGATGTCGCGCAGCAAGATAAATAGCGCGCAACTGCGGGAGGCCAAGCTCGTGGTTGCCTCGCCAACGGCGACGTTCCACAGTGGTATCGAACGAATCCTCAAGTCGCACCAACTCACTGGGCAGGTGGTCTTGCGGACGCGGCATTTCGGCGCCATACCCGAGCTCACCGTCAATACCGACCTGCTCGCCATTGTCCCAACGATGTACGCCGAGCGGATGGCACAGAATCAGCCGTTACGGATTTGGGAGTTACCCGTTCAGGGGCCTGGCTATGCGGTCAACCTGCTCTGGCATGCCAGTACCGACTTCGACAGTGAGCAACTGTATGTGCGGGACAAGGTTCGGCAACTCTTTGCGCGGCCGTAAAACGCCTTAAAGACGCCTTAAAACGGCGTACAGAAATTGTTGGGATTTACCCGCTGGCGTGGTGTGCTTTTCAAGCGCATTGTCCGTTAACTCAAACGCATCCTTGAAAACCGCAGCAAGCTGGGTGCTGTCGTACCGCACCACCGGCAGACCACTGCATTGCAGGGGGCCATCAGGGCCGAAGGTCGCCAACACCACA
>JALQVQ010000227.1 GCA_023260315.1 Burkholderiaceae bacterium | reverse complement strand
AGGTTAACAGGTGGCCCCGTGGGGCTTCCAGGTGCCGCGCTAATGTGCGTTTCGGTGACCATTGCGTCGATCAGATCAGACAACACCGCCCCGAGCGAATCCGCACCCCGTGCTATTCTCACGCTCGTACTCGTTACCTCGATGCTCGTCCAAAGTGTGGCCGTTAACGCGTCAAATGTGCGGGGATCTTGCCAGAGGTTGGCCCAAGGCGAACTCTGCAAAACAGGCTTAACCGCCATCCAGATCGCTGCCAGGAGCGCCGGTGCGAGCAGGCAACCAGCCACCGATGCGACGGCGATTGACGCCTTGCGCTCAATCATCGCGCGTAACGGCGAATCCATTCTTTCTCGATCAAACCAACCCATGAGGCATGAGGCTCAGGCAGCACGGGTGCCGTCACCACCAGCTGCCCCGCTTGGGGGTCACCTTTGAATAAGCGTTGCAGGTCTGCAGGCAACCGTCCGACGGCCAAGACGGTGGGATCACCCCACACCTTGATATCGGCCTTTTTTGCTTGCGCCTCAGGTGACAAGAAGAAGTTAGCGACCACTTGCGCACCGGCTCTGCTCGGTGCGTTGAATGGAATGGCGACGAAATGGGTGTTACCGATCGTGCCGTCCTTAAATTGCCAACTTTTCACCGTTCTGGGTAAACGCTTGGCGGCGATCTCGTTGGCAGCTTCATTGGGATTGAAGGTCAGGCTCATCAACAACTCACCATCTGCCATCATCTGCGTCATGGCCGCCGCGGTATTGGGAAACTGCTGCCCGTTGCGCCATAAGTTGGGGTGTAAGGCATCAAGATAGGCCCAAAGCGGCTTGGTCTGGGTTTGAAACACGGCGTCAGTCGCAGGCTGGGTCAGTGCGGTCGGATCGGGGGCGGTACCCAGCAAGACTTGCTTCAAAAAAGTGGTGCCATGAAAATCTGGCGGCCGGGGGTAGCTCAAACGCCCTGGATTCTTTGCTGCGAGTGCGGCAAACGCCCCGAGGTCTTGCGGCGGTGTCGGTAAGCGCTGCACATCTGCAAAAAAAGTGAGCTGGGCCATGCCCCACGGTGACTCAAGACCATCTGTGGGGACCGAAAAATCAACCAAGGTTGTGGGCTTGTTTGCGGTGTCAACCCACTTGAAGTTGGGCAACCCACTCACGAAGGGGGCCCCCAACAAACCATCACGCTTCATTGCGGCAAAGTTTTCCCCATTGATCCAAATGAGGTCAACTGTGCCGGCGGTGCCATCTCGCCCGGCTTGCTTTTCCGCACGAACCCGGCTCACGACAACCGCGGCATCCGAGATCTTCACATGTTTGAGGGTGACCCCGTACTGGCGTTGAATCTCAGTGGCGGCCCATTGGATGTAGGCGTTGATCGCCTCGCTCCCCGCCCACGCATTGAAGTAAACCGTTTGACCCTTGGCTTTTGACTCAATGGTCCGCCAGTCCCGTGCGGGGACCTCGGCGGCAAAGCTGGCGCACCCAATGAGCGCTAAAGTGGCGAAAAGTAACTTTGGAAGTCGGGCAATGGGCATGTTGGATTTAACGTCGTAATAAAGAAGTACCCAACATTATTTACCAAGCGACGGGACAAGTACCTAGCAAAAATCGAATCAATACAAAACCGATGGGCTTAGACGAAAGCAGAGGCGAAAAAAAGGGCGCCGTAGCGCCCTCCAACCTAGCCGGTCCTTTTTAAACCATGCCCGGGTTACCCGACACGTTTTTGAGTGTTGGCATGTTCAATTTCCGTGGCTTGATGGTTTTCTCATTCTTCAAATAAGTCTCCATCACGTCCCAGATTGGCTCACCTGTCGCCCCCTCGGCCACTGGGGCCCAACCGGCCACCTTATAGGTTTTGGCGGCGTCGATGGCTTTGCCATTCAAACTCATGTTGCTGATGCGTTGACCCGATGGCGCCAACGGATCGCACGTGTATTGCAGACCACCCACCCGCACCATGTCACCGCCCTGCTGGTAGTAAGGGTCTGGGTTGAAGAGGTTGTCACACACATCTTCAAGCACCGTCTTAATGGTCGCACCCGTCATATTCGATAGCGTGGTTGATGGGTAGGTGATAGCCACTTGGTCCATCAAATGATCGCGCGTGACCG
>JALQVQ010000136.1 GCA_023260315.1 Burkholderiaceae bacterium | reverse complement strand
CATTTTAATCGCTGATGGCTGTTTGGGTATATCTTTTGCTTTATTAGGGGTATGTATATTCAAAACAGCAGTTCATTCCTGTACTCGCCACAAGATGATAAACTTTTAACACCACAGTCAAAAGGGATCCAAGCAAAACCTGCCTCAACACCATCTCTGGAAAGCTTCAGTGAAAAAGCGGTGCTTGTCTTTGAAAATCTCAGTGCTTCTCTCAGCCCTCAAGCGTCGGCTTGCTCCAAGAATCGTTGCGCGTCGAGGGCCGCCATACAACCTGTACCTGCACTGGTGATGGCTTGCCGATAGACATGGTCCTGGACGTCGCCGGCAGCGAAAATACCCGGGACACTCGTCATTGTGGCCATACCGGCGGTGCCTGAGCGGGTCACGATGTAGCCGTTTTCCATGTCGAGCTGACCTTTGAAAATATCGGTGTTGGGTTGATGGCCGATCGCGATAAAACAGCCTGAGAGCGCCAAGTCAAACGTGCTGTCGTCCGTGGTACGCCGCAGGCGAATCCCATTGACGCCTTTCGCATCACCCAAGACTTCATCAAGGGTGCAATTTGTTTGAAGTTCGATTTTTCCTGCCGCTACCTTTTCCATCAGCTTATCGATCATGATGGCCTCAGCCTTGAAGGTGTCACGGCGGTGCACCAGGTGAACTTTTGCCGCAATATTGGACAGATAAAGCGCTTCTTCAACCGCCGTATTGCCGCCACCCACGACCGCACAAATTTGGTCACGGTAGAAAAAACCGTCACAGGTGGCACACCCGCTGACGCCGCGGCCCATGAAGGCTTGCTCCGAGGGGAGTCCCAGGTATTTTGCCGAGGCACCGGTGGCCAAAATCAGCGCGTCGCAGGTGTAGGTTCCGCTGTCACCAGTCAGTGTGAACGGGCGTTTGCTGAAGTCGACAGCGTTGATGTGGTCAAAAACGATTTCCGTGTTGAAGCGCTTGGCATGGGCCTCGAAGCGCTGCATCAGGTCGGGGCCCATTACGCCGTCAACGTCGGCAGGCCAGTTATCGACCTCAGTCGTGGTCATCAGTTGGCCGCCTTGGGCAATGCCAGTGATGACGACCGGTTTAAGGTTGGCACGGGCCGCATAGATGGCGGCGCTGTAGCCGGCAGGGCCTGAGCCCAAGATCAGTACTTGGCAATGACGCATTGAAATGTCCTATTGATGAATGATGGGTCTGTCCAAACGAGTACGCTAAAAACGTCGGATTCTTGGATGAGAATTGTAGACAGTTGGGGAGAGACGCGTTGCGACGCGACTTTGGCTGGGGTGCGCGTTCTCATGGGGTAAGCTTGGAGCTTCGGGCCGTTTTCCGTCACAATTATTTCAATGACATATTCGATCAATACCCTCAAGGGCGGTGAAAAGGGTAGCAACCCTGAGGGCGCGCAGTTTCGTTTCGCCCAAGAGCTTTCACTGCTCGTGGCCGCACTGTTGCTGGCCTTCTGGACGCTCGCACTTTTGACGCACCACGTCACCGATGGGGCGTGGTCAACGTCGGGCGTCGACGGGACCGTGGCCAACTGGATGGGGCGTTTGGGGGCCTGGGTGGCCGATATCACTTATTTTTTAATGGGCTTTTCTGCTTGGTGGTTGGTGCTGGGCGCCTTCAATGTCTGGCGGCTGGGGCTGCTGCGTTGGATGCGTCCGGTGATTGCCGAGCCTGTTGCAAAGCCGCTCCGTGGCCGTGCGCCTGCGCCAAAGGCAGAGGTCGAGACCATGGGGGTTGCGTTGGCGCGTCGCGCGCGCCGGGTCGGTCGCGTGCTCGCTTGGTTCGGGCTGTTAGCGGCAAGTGCCACTTTGGAGTGGACTCGCTTGCACTCTTTGGACGTTTATCTGCCAGGAAACGCCGGCGGGGTTTTGGGGGAGACGATTGGCCGTTTTGCTCAGACATGGCTTGGTTTCACAGGCTCTGCGCTTTTGGCTCTGGTTGTGAGCGGTGCGCTGATTGCGGTTGTATTTAAGTTTTCTTGGGGCGCAACGTCTGAGCGTCTGGGCGCCCTGCCAATCGAGTGGTTACGCAGTCGCCGCGACCGGCTTGAGCAACGCGAAGACGAGCGCATCGGCCTTGCGGCGTCCCGTGAACGCGAGGAGGTTGTGTTTGGCGATTTGATGCGTGTCGACGATGCCGAGCCAAAGCTTGAGCCCATCCCGGTTGTGATCGAACCCGTCGCGCAGCCCGCTGCCGCCAGTGAGCGTGTTTTAAAAGAGGCGCAGAAGCCACTGTTTGATGAAATGCCGGACTCCAAGCTCCCGCAGGTGAGTTTGCTTGATCAGGCCGTGGTGCAGGTCGAAAGTGTGTCGACCGATGCCCTCGAGATGACCAGTCGCCTCATCGAGAAAAAGCTGCGTGACTTCGGCGTTGAGGTTCGGGTTGTGGCGGCGGCACCCGGCCCCGTCATCACCCGCTACGAGATCGAGCCCGCGACAGGGGTCAAGGGGTCACAGGTGGTCAACTTGGCCCGAGATTTGGCGCGGTCCCTCAGCCTGGTGTCCATTCGCGTGATTGAGACCATTCCGGGCAAAAACTTCATGGCACTCGAGTTGCCAAATGCCAAACGCCAAACCATCAAGCTCAGCGAGGTTTTGGGCTCAAGCATCTACAACGATGCCAAGTCTCTTCTGACCATGGGATTGGGTAAAGACATTGTGGGTAACCCGGTGGTTGCTGATCTCGCGAAGATGCCCCACTGCCTCGTGGCTGGCACGACGGGATCGGGTAAATCGGTGGGTATCAACGCAATGATTTTGAGCCTGCTGTACAAGGCTGATCCCCAAGACGTTCGCCTGTTATTGATCGACCCCAAAATGCTCGAGATGAGTGTCTACGAGGGCATTCCTCATCTGCTCGCCCCCGTCGTAACCGACATGCGACAGGCTGCCCATGGCCTCAATTGGTGCGTCGCTGAGATGGAGAAGCGATACAAGCTCATGAGCAAAATGGGCGTCCGTAATTTGGCTGGCTTCAATTCAAAACTTCAAGAGGCCAAGGCAAGAGGGGAGTTCGTTGGGAATCCGTTCTCATTGACGCCAGAGCAACCTGAACCACTCGAGGCGTTGCCGCACATCGTTGTTGTGATCGATGAGCTGGCCGATTTGATGATGGTGGTTGGCAAGAAAATTGAAGAGCTGATTGCCCGATTGGCCCAAAAAGCGCGGGCGGCCGGTATTCACTTGATATTGGCGACGCAACGCCCCAGCGTTGATGTGATCACAGGGCTCATCAAAGCCAACATTCCCACACGCCTGTCTTTTCAGGTCAGCAGCAAAATTGATTCCCGAACCATCCTGGATCAGATGGGGGCGGAGACGCTGCTGGGCATGGGCGACATGCTGTACCTGCCCAGTGGCACTGGTTTTCCCCAGCGTGTCCATGGTGCTTTTGTGAGTGACGAGGAAGTCCACCGGGTTGTCGCGTTTTTAAAGACCCAGGGTGAACCGAACTACATTGACGGTGTGCTCGAGGGCGGCACTGTCGATGGCGATACGGGTCTCGACGGCGATGCTGCGGGGGGCGAAAAAGACCCCATGTATGACCAAGCCGTTGAAATTGTTTTGAAAAATAGGAAAGCCAGTATCTCGCTTGTTCAACGCCATTTAAAGATTGGTTACAACCGAGCGGCACGCATGTTGGAAGACATGGAAAATGCAGGCGTCGTCAGTACCATGGGCACCAATGGGCAGCGAGAAATTTTGGTGCCGTCGCGTGAGGAATAAATTGCTCGCCTTAAAACCAATCAAACGGCACTTCGTCGCACTGTTTTTTTGCGCGATCGCCGTGGCGCATCCCGCCTGGGCCGATAGCGTTAGCGATTTGCAAAGCCTTTTGCGCGCCACCCCGTCTGGGCAGCTCAGTTTTGAGCAAACCGTGACCGCCCCCATGAAGTCAGGGCAAACGCGTGCCAAACAAACCCGTTCCACGGGTGAGTTCATGTTCTCGCGCCCCGGTAAGTTTCGATTTGACTACCAAAAGCCTTTTCCACAGACCATCGTCGCCGATGGGCGTTCGCTATGGCTTTGGGATCCGGATTTGAACCAAGTCACCGTTCGAGATCAGGCGCAAGCCCTTGGCAATACGCCTGCGGCTCTTGTGGCGGGGAGTGGCGACTTGAATGCGCTCCGCGCCGTTTATGTGTTGACCCCGATGCCGACCGAGGGTGGGCTGAAATGGGTTGAAGCTGTCCCCAAACAGCCCGATGGCACTCTCAAGCTCATGCGTGTTGGCTTCGATGCGATGCAGTTGCGTGCTTTGGTGATGGTTGATAATTTCGGCCAAACCTCGGACATGCGTTTTGCAAAACTGGCGGCGTTGGAAAATGGGGCCGAGGCTGCCGTTTTTCGCTTCGTGCCGCCGTCGGGTGCCGATATCATTCGCCCATGAGCGGCTCAACTGCAAGCGCGACTCGCGCCGGTAGTCATGTACCGCTGGCGCAGCGGCTGCGTCCCAAAGCAT
>JALQVQ010000086.1 GCA_023260315.1 Burkholderiaceae bacterium | reverse complement strand
CTCACCAATGGCCTGAATCTGTCGGTTGAGTTCACGGGCGGTACCGTCATGGAGGTGGCCTATGAAAAGCCCGCCGACGTACAGGGCGTACGCGATGTATTGACCCAGTTGAACTACACCGATGTGCAGGTGCAAAACTTCGGTTCTGCGCGTGATGTGTTGATGCGTTTGCCCACTGTTGCCAACCAGACGTCTGGCCAGCAAAGTGAGTTGGTGCTGGCGGCGCTCAAGGCCGCTGATCCAACGGTGACACTGCGCCGCACCGAGTACGTGGGCCCACAAGTGGGCGACGAGTTGGCAACCAACGGCTTGATGGCATTGGGCGCGGTGATATTGGGCATCATGATTTATCTGGCGGTTCGTTTCGAGTGGAAGTACGCCGTCTCGGCCATCATCGCCAACTTGCACGATGTCATCATCATCCTGGGCTTTTTTGCTTTCTTCCAGTGGGAGTTCTCATTGGCGGTTTTGGCCGCGGTGCTCGCGGTGTTGGGCTACTCGGTCAACGAATCGGTGGTGATTTTTGACCGTATTCGCGAAACCTTCCGCCGCTATCGCAAGATGACCACGGTGGAGACCATCAACCACGCGATCACCTCTACCATTAGTCGCACGATCATCACGCACGGCTCAACACAAATAATGGTTTTGAGCATGCTGTTGTTCGGCGGCCCGACCCTGCACTACTTTGCGTTGGCGCTCACGATTGGGATCTTGTTTGGTATCTACTCGTCTGTCTTCGTGGCCGCCGCCGTTGGCATGTGGTTGGGTATCCGCCGCGAAGACCTGATCAAAACCAAGCCGACCGATGACAACAGCGACCCCAATGACCCCAACGCTGGTGCGATGGTCTGAGCCTGCCTATCGAACGTGTTGAAATTGACCGCCGGGCATTCGCACCACGTGCCCGGCCAATTCAAGGTCAAACAGCAGTGTTTGTAGCGTTGGAACAGCCATGCCTGTGACGACGACCAAGTTTTCAAGCGTTGTCGGCGCCAAGCCCATCTGGTCAAGAAGCGCTTGCTCTGCGGTTTTAAGACCGATGGGCTGAGTTTCATTTGCCGCAGGGGGCGCCGATATTCGGGTTGTTCGGACGACATGTTGAGGCAGCTCGTCGATGATGTCCTGTGCTGATTCAACCAACTTTGCGCCTTGTTTAATTAAGGCATGACAGCCCTTGGACTGGGTGGCATGGATTGAGCCCGGTACCGCAAAAACCTCCCGACCCATGTCGGTTGCCATTTGCGCGGTGATGAGCGAACCCGACGCGGTTGCCGCTTCGATCACCAGTGTGCCAATCGACCAGCCTGCGATCAGGCGGTTTCTTTTGGGAAAGTGCATCCGCTGTGGCCCTGTACCCAATGCAAATTCAGATAAGACGAGCCCCTCCTGTTGGATCCGTGCCATCAGGCTGGTGTTCGCTTTTGGGTAAACAATATCAAGCCCTGTGCCCACGATCGCAATGGTATTGGGGCCTGTTTGTGGGGCGACGCTGAGCGCGCCCTCATGTGCGGCGGCGTCGATACCCAGGGCCATGCCAGAGACGATGACCATGCCCTGCTGCGCCAAGTGTGCGCTGAACCGATGGGCATCTTTGAGGCCCTGTGCGGTGGGGTTGCGCGTCCCGACTATCCCTAAGCCGGCACGGTCATGGAGCAGCGCTCGGTGTCCGGTGCCGTAGAGCAATGCGGGTGGATCGGTCATTTCTAACAAGTTGGATGGGTAGTCGCCGTCGTCCAACGTCATGACGAAACGCATATGGCCTTGCTGTAGCCATAACTCGGTACGGGCAACGGCCGCTAGCCAGTCGGGTGGCACCGTGCCCAAGGCGCCGCATTGCCGCTCCGAGAGACCAAATTCATACCCGCGTTTGGGTCTTTGTATGAGTGCCTCTAAATTGACTTTGTGGTGATGTAACTGTTTAAGGATGACGGGACCGATGTGGTCTGTCATTGAAAGCCGCAGCCATAAGCGCCAGCGGTCGGGGAAAGATTGGGTCAACACATAGCGGGTGCCGCGCTTTAAATACGGACCACCCTGCGATTGAGTCTAAGTGATGTGGTGTCCACCCCTCATAGGGGTATGCAGGGGGCATTCCAAGTGGGTATCAAAAAGCGCGACAATATTGGGGTTGTCTAGAAATTCACGCTCGCCATGTCACAAGCCACTGTTCGTACGATTCTTCGCTATCCCGACCCCAAATTGCACACCGTTGCAAAGCCTGTTGTCGCCGTTGATGATCGCGTCAAGCAGCTCACCAAAGACATGTTGGCCACGATGTACGATGCGAATGGTATTGGCTTAGCTGCAACTCAAATTGATGTGCATGAACGGGTCATCGTGATCGATGTCAGCGAAGCACGGGACACCCCCCTTGTGCTCATCAATCCTGAAGTCGTGTGGAAGAGCGAGACCACCAAGATCGCTGAAGAGGGTTGCCTGTCGGTACCCGGGATTTACGACGGCGTCCCTCGGGCGGAAAAAATAACAGTCAAGGCACTCGATGAAAATGGCGTGAGCCGAGAGGTGACAGCGGACGAGTTGTTGGCGATTTGCATTCAGCATGAGATGGATCACCTTATGGGAAAGGTGTTCGTGGAATACCTGTCACCTCTCAAGCGGACGCGCATCAAAACCAAGCTACAAAAGCAATTGCGTGACGACCGCTGAAGCGAGGGCCTGACGCGATGCGCATTGTTTTCGCCGGCACCCCCGCCTTCGCCGCCAGCAGTTTACAAGCCCTGATTGACGCGGGTCATAACGTCGGGTTGGTGTTGACGCAGCCCGATCGACCAGCGGGCCGTGGGATGCGGCTGCAACCGTCTGCGGTGAAGCAGGTGGCGCTGGCACACGACATCGCGGTCTCACAGCCGATGGGTTTGCGGTTGGATGGCCGATACGCCGCCGATGCGGCTGCGGCGCAGTCTGCCATTGTGGCGGCCGATGCGGATGTGATGGTGGTGGCTGCCTACGGTTTGATTTTGCCGCAATGGGTATTGGATGCGCCGCGATTAGGCTGCTTGAACGTGCATGCCTCCTTGCTGCCGCGTTGGCGTGGTGCCGCTCCCATTCATCGCGCCATTGAGGCGGGTGACGCGGAGACCGGCATCACGATCATGCAAATGGATGCCGGTTTGGATACCGGCGATGCGTTGCTTACCCGCGCGCTTCCCATTGAGCCCACCGATTCAACGGCCACTTTGCACGACCGTTTGGCTGCGTTGGGTGCCGACGCTTTGTTGGCGGCCCTCACGGCGGTGGCCGACGGTTCGGCGGTACGTCGACCGCAACCCGACGCGGGTGTGACCTATGCGCACAAAATTGAACAAGACGAAGCACCGCTGGATTGGCGGCGCGATGCGGCCGTGCTGGCGCGGCAGGTGAGGGCATTCAATCCCTTCCCCGGTGCGACCTTTCAGGTGAGCGCCGATGCCGACATCGAGACCATCAAGGTTTGGGAGGCGTTTGCGGATACCGCACCCCAGCCCCATGCGCAGGTCCCCGGTACCGTCATCGACATTTCTGACGCCGGTATCACTGTGGCCTGTGGCAACGGTTTATTGACCCTCTGCACCCTCCAACGCGCAGGCGGCAAGCGACTCTCTGCAGCGGATTTCTTGCGGGGTTACGCTGTCGCGCGCGGTCAAGTCCTGTTGGCAACGCCCACCAAAGGTGCGGCATGAACCGTCTCGCTGAGGCCTTGTCGTGGGTGAGGCATCCCATGTTCGTACTCGGCATCAAAGAAATGCTGCCCGTCTCTCCGGGTATTGCCGCTTGGGGTGTCACCACGGGCGTTGCCTTGGCGAATTCGGGCATGAGCATGTTCGAGGTCAGTGCGATGACGCTCATGGTGTTTGCTGGCAGTTCGCAGTTGGCTGCCATGCCTCTGATTGTCGCGGGCGCGCCGCTATGGGTGATCTGGCTGACGGCATTGTGCGTCAACCTGCGCTTCGCCGTTTTCAGTGCGCATGTGCGACCCTTTTTCATGAAGTTTGGTTTGCCCAAACGCATCACCTACGCCTATTTGCTGACAGACCTGTCGTATGTGATTTTCATCAAGCGCTATAAAACGGTGCCAACCACCGACCACGGCATCGCCGAGATGGATCGTTATTGGTCTGCGCTTGGCTTCATCAATTGGTTCACCTGGATGCTGTTCAGTTTTCTGGGTATCGCGCTTGCCAGCGTCATCCCCTTGTCTTGGGGGTTGAGTTTTGCCGGCATCTTGGCGCTGATGGGCATTTCCTGTTCGCTGGTCACCACGCGTTTGCGCGCGTTTGCCGCCGTGTTGTCGGGTACTGCGGCGGTCGCCGCGTTTGCGCTACCGCTCAAGCTTAATATTTTGGTGGGCGTGGCTGCGGCTGTGGCCATTAGCCTGTTGATCGATCGTTCCAGGAGCAGCCATGAGTGAGTCGATGCAAGCCGTGAATGAAACCGATGGCTGGACGCTTCTGGCCATCTTGGGTCTGACATGCATCACCCTTATTTCGCGCTCATTCTTCATGTGGTCAGAGGAAAAAATGGCCATTCCCGAGTGGTTCCAACGCGGACTCCACTACGCCCCCGTCGCCGCGATGGCAGCGGTTATCGTGCCGGAAATCGTGATGAAGAACGGTGCGCTGATTGACTCTTTCAACGACGCACGCATCTATGGCGCAGCGGTGGGTTTGATTTGGTACTTCACGCGTGGTGGCGTCTTAGGCACCATTGTGAGCGGTATGGCGGTTTACTTGCCGCTGCGTTTGTTGGCCGGTTGGTAAATAGCAAACCAGAGCCACGAGACGGTCAAACACAGCCAGCCCGTCCAAAGGGTGTGGCTCGGATAATGAGCGCCGCGCAAGGTTTGGGTTGCGCCAAAGGCAAGGCCTAATGTGACGGCGACCCAAAACACCCAGCGTCCCAGTCGCTGATGATGCGCCGATGTGGCCCGAAGCCACACCGGTGCCAAGGCCAAAAAGGCAAAGGCGCTTGAGGCATGGCCACCCGGAAAACAACGGCCGCCGCCGCCGTCGGTGACGCCGAACGCCCAGTGGCCAACATAGTCTGCGGGGCCGCCGAAGGCCTGTAGATCCCATGGGCAGCTCACTGTGCTGATTGACTTGAGGCCACTGATCACCACCAGGTTCATCAGCACGCCCAATAGCCACCAACTGCGTTGCCAACGACGCCCGATGAGTGGGTGATCGTTATTTGGCAGGGCCAGTGCCGCAAACCATAGCCCGAGGTACAGCGCCGAACATGCGTTGCGTGCCCCGGTGTGCAAACCATCCGCCAACCAGCGGTTCTGACGCAGCGGGAAACCGTCAGTGGTACCGATGCTTTGCATGATGGACAAATCCCATCCGACGGCATCCCACAGCAGCACCAGCAGCAGCAGCGCGATGAGGCCGCGCCAAGGCAGGGCGGTTGAGACCAGGGGGGCTTCGGGCACAGTGGCAGACATGGGCAAAGTTTAAACGCGCGGAGACGCGCGCGAGGGGTTGCTGCGACGAGGTAGGGTAAAGTTCGTATTATTGTTGTCTCCCAAATCGCGTATCACCCATGTTTTCAAACCGCACCTTGCCAAAAACGTGGTCCAGAGTTTCCCTGGCCCTTTTGGTGTCCATCTGGCTTGCGACCGCCGGTAACATCCATCTTTGGCAAAGCCTTTGGGCGCTGCCGGAGATCACAGGGCTGCGGGGCGCGGCGTTCATGGGGGCGTTCGGACTCGGTATTGCTGGGGTTATTTTCAGTCTGCTGATCCTGAGCGCATGGCCTTTGGTCCTCAAGGCGGTGTCGGTGATCTTGTTGATCAGTGCGGCATCCAGCACGTTCTTCATGCTCAGCTATGGCATCGTGATCGATGCCAGTATGTTGGCCAACGTGGTAGCAACCGATGCCCGTGAGGTGGCCGACTTGCTGTCATGGCGTTTGGTCGCCACGCTGTTGTTTGTGGGCATTGTTCCCGCCATTTGGGTTTGCTCACGGCCCTTACGCGGTGCGCCGCCATTCAAGCGTCTTTGGCAGAACGCGCTGCTGGCCGTGGTGGCGTTGGGCTTTGCGGTGGGCATGGCTTTGGTTGTTTTCCAAGACATGGCGTCGGTGATGCGCAATCACAAACAAATCCGCTACATGATTAACCCGCTTAACGGCTTGTACGCCAGCGTGAGGTTGGGCATCAACCAACTGCCGCACCAGCAATTGCCCTTGGCCGTCATTGGTGAGGATGCCGCATTGGGGTCGACGTATCAGGCGACGCAGCGGCCGTTGCGTTTGCTGCTGGTCGTGGGCGAGACGAGCCGCGCGGCGAATTGGCAGATGGGTGGTTATGCGCGCCCAACCAACCCAGAGTTGGCGCCCAAGTTGGCGCGCGGGGATTTGCAGTACTACCGCAATGTGATGTCATGTGGGACCAATACGGCAGCGTCCCTGCCTTGCATGTTCTCGGCGCTGGGTAAAGCGGACTATGAGGATTTGAAGGGGCCGCAAGAGGGCTTGCTCGATGTGTTGCAGCGCGCCGGCTTGGCCGTGCTCTGGATAGACAACCAGTCGGGTTGCAAAGGTGTTTGCGACCGTGTCCCCAACGTCAATACCCGCACGTTGGACATCCCTGCCTACTGTGCCACCGGCGAGTGTTTCGACGCCGTGATGCTTGATGGCTTGGACGAGCGGATTGCAGCGTTGTCAGCGGCGCAACGGGACAAAGGGGTGGTGGTGGTTTTGCACCAGATGGGCAGCCATGGACCGGCCTATTTCAAGCGAGCGCCGGATGCCTTCAAAGACTTCAAGCCGGAGTGCACCAGTAACGCCTTGCAAAGCTGTGATCGGCAAGCCGTCATCAATGCTTACGATAACTCGGTGCGCTACACGGACCACTTGCTTGCCAGCGCCATCCAATGGTTATCGGCGCAGCCCAACAACGACGCGGCGCTTTGGTACGTCAGCGACCACGGAGAGTCGCTGGGCGAAAACAACCTTTATCTTCACGGTCTCCCCTACAGTTTGGCTCCGATTGAGCAAAAACACGTGCCACAAGTGTCGTGGTTCTCAAAGGGCATGCAGCAGCGCTTGCAGCTCGATACGGGGTGTTTAGCGGGCCGGGCCGACGCCGAGTTGACACACGACAACTTGTTTCACACGATGCTGGGAGTGGCAGACGTGAAGACCCAGTTGTATCAGCCAGATTTGGACGTGACGGCGACATGCCGCGCGGTGAAATAAGCCATTATTTTTTAGGATCAAACATGCAATTCAAACGTTTTCAAGACCTTTGCGACCAAGGCGCTGTTGCGGGTAAACGGGTCTTCATTCGTGCCGATTTGAACGTCCCTCAGGATGACCAAGGACAGATTACCGAAGACACCCGTATCCGCGCCAGCGTGCCGTGCATCGAAATGGCATTGAAAGCGGGCGCCGCTGTGATGGTGACCAGTCACTTGGGGCGGCCAACCGAGGGTACCCTCACGCCGGCGGACAGCCTGGCGCCGGTGGCCACACGACTGGCGTCACTCCTCGGCCGACCGGTTCGTCTGCAAGCGGATTGGACTGAGGGCGTTACGTTGGCTGCAGGCGAGGTGGTGTTGCTTGAGAACTGTCGCGTGAACGTGGGCGAGAAGAAGAACAACACTGACTTGGCAAAAAAAATGGCGGCTTTGTGCGACGTCTTTGTGCATGATGCTTTTGGCACCGCGCATCGCGCTGAGGCCTCAACGTACGGTATCGCCGAATACGCGCCTGTCGCGTGCGCCGGCCCCCTGTTGGCGGCAGAGATGGATGCGATTGGCAAGGCGCTGCAAGCACCCAAACGACCTTTGGTGGCAATCGTCGCGGGCAGTAAGGTATCGACCAAGCTCACCATCCTTGAGGCCCTTTCCAACAATGTTGACAATTTGATTGTGGGCGGCGGTATTGCCAACACGTTCATGTTGGCCGCGGGCTTGCCCATCGGTAAGAGCCTGGCAGAACCCGATTTGTTGGACGCTGCGCGTCAAGTCATGGCGAGCATGGCTGCACGTGGCGCGGCGGTACCGATCCCAACAGATGTGGTCACTGCGAAAGCTTTTTCGCCAGATGCTGCGGCCACAGTGAAAGCGGCCACCGATGTGGCAGACGACGACATGATTCTGGACATCGGTCCAGAGACGGCGGCCAAGCTGGCATCGCAGTTGATGCAGGCAGGCACGATTGTTTGGAATGGCCCCGTTGGTGTTTTTGAGTTCGAGGCCTTTGAAAACGGCACCAAAACCTTGGCACAAGCCATTGCGAAAAGCGATGCCTTCAGTATCGCGGGTGGCGGCGACACGCTCGCTGCCATCGCCAAGTACGACATGGCCGATCAGGTCGGCTACATCTCGACGGGTGGTGGCGCGTTCTTGGAGGTCTTGGAAGGCAAAACCCTCCCCGCTTTTGAGGTTCTGGCGCGACGAGCGCATTAATTTGGTAACCCGTTGGTAACTATATTCAGTCACAATGTGAAACTGAATTACAGGCCAGCCCCGTTGAGTTGGCCCGCATCGACCTACGGAGATTTCCTCAATGGCTACTCGCGCTACCAAGATTGTTGCAACGTTAGGCCCAGCCTCCAGTGAGCCAGCGCTCTTGGTCGCCATGCTGCGTGCTGGCGTTAATGTGGTACGCCTCAACTTCTCTCATGGCACGGCGCAGGACCACATCGACCGTGCCGCTGCTGTGCGCGAAGCGGCCAAAGAGGTCGGCCGCGAGGTCGCGATCATGGCCGATTTGCAAGGGCCCAAAATCCGGGTTGGCAAGTTTGCTGAGGGCAAAGTTCAACTCGTTGACGGTGCCGATTTCGTATTGGATGCCGCCCGCGAAACGCTGGGCGATGTCGAGGCCGTTGGCCTTGACTACAAAGAGTTGCCGCGTGACGTGAAAGCGGGCGACGTGTTGCTGCTCAATGACGGCCTGATTGTTTTGAATGTGCTTGCTGTGCGTGGTGCAGCGGTCCACACCAAGGTGGTGGTTGGCGGCGAGTTGTCGAACAACAAAGGCATCAACAAGCAAGGTGGCGGCCTGTCGGCGCCAGCGCTGACGGCCAAGGACATGGAGGACATCAAAACCGCCATGGCCTTACATGCCGACTACGTTGCGGTTAGCTTCCCCCAAAGTGCCACTGACATGGAACTGGCGCGTCAGTTGTGTAACGTGGCGGGTGCGCCATACAAACACAAGGCCGCATTGATTGCCAAAATTGAACGTGCCGAGGCCATTCCCAATTTGGTGAGTATCTTGAAGGCCAGCGACGGCATCATGGTGGCCCGTGGCGATCTCGCTGTCGAGGTGGGTAATGCGGCAGTGCCAGCCCTCCAAAAGCGCATGATTCGATTGGCCCATGAACATGACAAGGTCGTTATCACGGCAACCCAGATGATGGAGTCGATGATTTTGGCTCCCGTTCCAACCCGAGCTGAGGTCAGTGATGTGGCCAACGCGGTTCTGGACGGCACTGACGCGGTCATGTTGAGCGCCGAGACGGCTGCTGGCAAATACCCGCTGGAAACGGTCAAGCAAATGGCGGCGATTTGTTTGGCAGCGGAAGAGGCCAATGACGCTGAGCTCAACCTTAAAACCGCAAACAAAAGCTTCCGTCGGATCGACCAGAGTATCGCCATGGGTGCCCTGTTCACCGCGCATCACTGCGGCGCAAAGGCGATTGTGGCCATGACCGACTCGGGCTCAACGGCCTTGTGGATGAGTCGTTTCAACATGCATATGCCGATTTATGCGCTCACCAGCCGCCTCAGCACCCAGCGGCGCATGGCGATGTACCGGAATGTTCGCCCCTTGCTGATGGATACCAGCTATGACCGTGACACGGCCTTGGCCGATGCAGAAAGCCATTTGATTCGGCGCGGAATTGTGCAAAGCGGCGACATCTACGCCATCACCTGTGGCGAACCCATGGGCGAGCCCGGCGGTACCAATTTGCTCAAGATCTGCCGCGTTAAGTAACAAAAGTTACCACGCGGTTTCGCCGAAATCGCGTGGAAATTGCGGCCGCAGTGCCAAATTTCGCTGAAGGTTGTTTAAAATTAGGGAAAACCCCTGATTTGGTTACCAGCGGGTTACAACCCCACTGCGAAGGATTCTCCCATGGCGCTCGTTTCAATGCGTGAGTTACTCGACCACGCTGCCACCAATGGTTACGGCATTCCTGCTTTCAACGTCAATAACTTAGAGCAAGTTCAAGCCGTGATGGCGGCTGCTGACGAAGTGGGGGCGCCGGTGATTTTGCAGGCCAGCGCTGGCGCTCGGAAGTACGCGGGTGAGAGCTTCATCAAACATTTGATTCAAGCGGCAGTTGAGGCGTATCCCCACATTCCCTTGGTGATGCACCAGGACCATGGCCAGAGCCCTGCCATTTGCCAGGGGGCAATTGATTTGGGCTTTTCAAGCGTCATGATGGACGGCTCGCTTGAGGCGGATGGCAAGACGCCCGCTTCATTCGAGTACAACATCGATGTGACCCAGCAGGTCGTGGCTCTTGCGCACCGCGTTGGCGTAACAGTCGAGGGTGAACTGGGGTGTTTGGGCTCTCTTGAGACGGGCGAAGCCGGTGAGGAAGATGGCATCGGCGCCGTTGGGAAACTGGAAATGGCCGACATGTTGACCGATCCAGAGCAGGCGGCCGAATTCGTCAAGGCCACGCAACTCGACGCGTTGGCGATCGCTATCGGTACGAGCCACGGTGCATACAAATTCACGCGCAAGCCCACCGGTGATATTTTGGCGATCAGTCGCGTGAAAGAGATTCATGCCCGCATTCCCAACACCCATTTGGTGATGCACGGCTCGTCGAGCGTGCCACAGGAGTTGTTGGCGCTCATTCGTCAATACGGTGGCAACATGAAAGAAACCTACGGCGTGCCTGTCGAGGAGATCCAAGAGGCCATCAAATTTGGGGTCCGAAAAATCAACATTGATACCGATATTCGACTCGCGATGACTGGGGCTGTGCGCAAGTTCCTGCATGAAAACCCAGAAAAATTTGATGCCCGCGAATGGCTCAAGCCGGCGCGCGCAGCCGCCCAGGCCATTTGCAAACAGCGTTATGTTGAGTTTGGCTGTGAGGGCCAGGCGTCGAAAATCAAAGGTGAGACCTTGCAGATTGTTGCGGGCCGATACCGTGCCGGCGAATTGGCACAAGTGGTCGCCTAACCCATGGCGTGACGGGTTGGTAACTCGGCGCGCTTTTTTGTTGCCTAATATGGGTTGTTCTGGCGCTTACTTAACCGCACAAAGATGACTTCAAACGCTCAACACACCACGACCCTGACCTCGCTGCCTCTGCTTGCGCGCGGAAAGGTACGTGACAACTACGCTGTCGGTGACGATCGCATCTTGATGGTCGCCAGTGACCGCATCAGCGCGTATGACGTGATCATGTCGCAACCCATTCCTGGCAAGGGTGCCTTGTTGACCCAGATGGCCCTTTTTTGGTTTGAGCAGTTGGGCCATGTGTGCCCCAACCATTTGACGGGTGATGACCCTCTGTCGGTTGTGACGCCGGGTGAGGCCGCGTGGGTCAAAGACCGCGCAATGCTTGTAAAGCGCTTGCGCCCAATCCCTGTTGAGGCCGTCGTGCGGGGCTATTTGGCGGGAAGCGGTTGGCAGGCCTACCAAGACACACAGTCCATTTGTGGCGTCCCCTTGCCAACGGGTTTACAGAACGCGTCGCCATTGCCGGAGCCGATTTTCACCCCCGCCGCGAAGGCCGAGGCAGGTGAACATGATGAGAACATCACCTTTGAGCAAATGGTTGCCATGATCGGTGCGCCGCTGGCGGATGAGATCCGCCGCATCAGTTTGCAGCTTTACACGGAAGCGGCGGCCATTGCGTTGACCAAGGGGATCATCATCGCCGACACCAAATTTGAATTTGGCTTGGATGCAAATGATCAGCTGGTCTTAATGGATGAGGTCTTAACGCCTGACTCATCACGTTATTGGCCCGCCGATTCGTATCAGCTCGGTGTCAACCCACCGAGTTACGACAAGCAGTTTTTGCGAGACTGGTTGGGTACCGCACAGCGGGATGGCCAGCCTTGGGACAAAACAGCGCCGGCACCTGATTTGCCCGACGCCGTGATTGCCCAGACCGCGGCCAAGTACCAAGAGGCATTGGCTCAGTTGACGCGCAGCCGTTAACTCAAGACCACGCTACTCAAGCGCCGACGGTACCGCGCAACCACTGGGTCTTCAGGCGGAATTTGCCCTTCCGCGACCTTGGGGGCGTCGGGGGTGATGATGTCCAAAATAGCCACAAAGGCGCGCCGTGCGGTTTCGTTTTGCCACGATTTGTCGCGCATGAGAATTTCTAGCAATTCATCCATCGCGTCGGTCCAGCGGCCATCGCGGATGCATTGTTGGGCCAATGCATAACGGCTGTCAAAGTCACGTTTGTTCGCCTCAATCGCCTGCCGCAGAGCCGTCTCGTCGGCTGGCGGGCTCTCTAGCGTGTTCAACCACAGCTCGATGGACGCCAGTTTCTGAACGGCAAGGGCTTTGGTTTTGTGCGGCTCAAAGACCGCTTTGGCTTGCGCAAGGTTGTTCATGTGCAGCAGCGCACGAATGTACTTGAACTGGGCCTCATCGTCATTGGGGTTGGCGACGGCCGCCTGCGCCAATGCACTCAGGGCGTCCGTCTCGCTCTGCGGCTCGGCATCCTCGGCGATGTCGTCTGCTGGTTCGTCTTCGGCATCGCCCTCTGGCAGGTGCTTATCGAGGAAGGCCTTGATTTGGCCCTCAGGGATGGCGCCTGTGAAACCGTCGACGGGCTGGCCGCCCATCAGCAACACACAGGTCGGGATACTGCGAATACCGAACGCACCGGCCAGTTGTTGCTCTTGGTCGGAATCAATCTTGGCCAGTATGAAGCGCCCACCATAGTCCGCCTCGACCTTTTCCAGCAGGGGGCCGAGTGTTTTGCAGGGGCCACACCAAGGGGCCCAGAAGTCCACCAGAACGGGGGTGGTCTTGGACGCTTCGATCACGTCAGCTTCAAAATTCGCTATGGTTACATCAATCATTCAAGGGCTCGCAGTGGGGTTTTCGGTGGTTTCTTTGGCTAATCACATCACTCAGATGGGGACGCCCCGTAAAATCACAACTTTAACGGAGTTGGCATGCACTCAATTCAGGTTGGTATTGTGATGGGGTCTAGCAGTGACTGGGACACCATGGCGCCCGCATCAGATATCTTGACAGAATTTGGTGTCTCATTTGAAACGCGGGTTGTATCTGCCCATCGGATGCCCGATGACATGTTTGCTTATGCCGAGTCGGCTCAATCGCGTGGCCTACAAGCCATCATCGCGGGGGCTGGCGGCGCCGCGCATTTGCCGGGCATGTTGGCTGCCAAAACCACCGTTCCCGTGCTGGGCGTGCCTGTGGCTTCGAAACACCTCAGCGGCGTTGACTCCCTGCACAGCATTGTGCAAATGCCCAAAGGCATCCCGGTTGCCACCTTTGCGATCGGGCAGGCCGGTGCCGCGAATGCCGCATTGTTTGCGGTCGCGATGCTGGCCAATCAGGCACCCGCTTTAGCGGCGGCACTGTCTGAGTACCGTGCCAAACAGACAGCCGCTGCGCGAGCCATGCAAGTGCCGCCCATTGCCTAAATGCCTGTCTGAAACCCTGAGTCCATTCGAGATGAATCAAAACCTGAAGCCTGCAGTCTTATTGCCTGCATTTGCCGCCACTGATGATCGACCTGTGACGCTCGGCGTATTGGGTGGTGGTCAACTGGGCTTGATGTTTGTGCATGTTGCGCAACAAATGGGCTATCGCACAGCGGTGCTAGATCCGGATCCAAACAGCCCAGCGGGCCTGGTGAGCCATCACCATTTGCTCGCCAACTACGATGATGTGCAAGCCCTCGCCAGCATGGCGCGTCTGTGTGACGCTGTGACCACCGAGTTTGAAAACGTGCCGGCTGAGTCGTTGCGAATCTTGGCCAAAAGTAACCCGGTGGCCCCACAAGCCGATGCGGTCGCTGTCGCGCAAGACCGCTTGATCGAGAAGGCCCACTTTCAGGCCAGCGCGTTAAGGATGAGCGACGCTGAAGCCGTCGGCCCCGTGCCCTACGCGGCATTGGTTCAGGCCGAGGATCTGCCGGGTATTGACCCCGGTTTGTTTCCTGCGATCTTGAAGACAGCCCGGATGGGCTACGACGGCAAGGGGCAAATCCAAGTCGCTGATATCGCATCCCTGCCAGCGGCATGGGCGTCCCTCAACCAAGTGCCGTGCGTGATTGAAAAACGTCTGAGCCTCGTTGCCGAGTGCTCAGTTGTGGTCGCGCGTGGTCGTGATGGCACCGTGGTGAATCTGCCCTTACAGCTGAACACCCATGTGGGCGGCATTTTGGCTCGGACCGAGGTGTTTGAGGGGAATTTGGATGCAGGGCTCACTGCCCGCGCCATCCAAGCAGCCACCGCCATTGCCACTGATTTGGGCTACATCGGCGTGCTGTGCGTGGAGTTCTTCGTTGTTAAAGGGGCGAATGACACCCTGAGTTTGGTGGTGAACGAGATGGCCCCCCGTCCGCACAACAGCGGGCACTACAGCATTGAGGCTTGCGACTTGTCGCAATTTGAATTGCAGGTGCGGGCAATGACCGGCCTACCGTTGACACCGCCGCGTTTGCACAGCCCGGCTGTGATGTTGAATTTGTTAGGCGACATTTGGTTGAATACGGGCGAGCTGCGCACCCCCGCTTGGGATCAGGTTTTGGCTTTACCCGGTACGCACCTCCACCTTTACGGCAAGTTAGAGGCGCGTGCCGGCCGAAAGATGGGGCATCTCACGGTCACCGCTGACACCATTGAGGGTGCCCGTGAAGTGGCTGAAGAGGTGCAAGCAGTCCTCGGAATTTGGCATTGATGTGAGCACCGTGCGCTGTATTTCTGCGGCTTCGTCTGCAGCCATTGATGAGGCGGCGCAGGCGTTGGTCAGTGGGTCCCTGTTGGGCCTGCCCACTGAGACCGTTTATGGGCTTGCCGCTGATGCCAATAACGCGGCCGCTGTTGCGGCCATTTTTGCCGCCAAAGGTCGACCAGCAGACCACCCCCTGATCGTGCATGTGGCGCCGCAGCCCAATCGCGAGGCTTGGAACACGATGCTGGCGGCGCTTTGCGATGAGGTTCCCGCAATGGCGTGGCCCTTGATCACGGCTTTTTGGCCCGGGCCCTTGACGCTGATTTTGCCCCGGCGCCCCAGCGTTTGCAGCGCTGCTGCCGGCGGCCAGCGCACCGTGGGTGTGCGTTGCCCCTCACACCCGGTTGCGCAGGCGGTTCTGAAGGCGGCGGCGACCTTGGGCGTGATGGGGGCAGCCGCGCCCAGCGCCAATCGTTTTGGTCGCGTGAGTCCAACAACAGCCGCCCATGTTGTCGGCGAGTTTGAGGGCCGCGCACTCGATGCGCCGCTGCTCGTCTTGGATGGTGGCGATTGTGATGTCGGTATCGAGTCGACAATCGTTGATGTTTGTGGCCCAAAGCCTGTCTTGCTGCGGCCGGGTCACATCACGGCAGACGAGATCGCTGCGGTCACGGGGCTTGAAGTGCTGGGGGTTCAGAAGCATTCACCGCAGGTATCGGGGTCGTTGGCGTCACATTACGCGCCCGAGGCGCGGGTCCATCTGTGCGATGTGCAGACGCTTCAAAATAGCATGGCCACGCTCTCGTCCGAGTCGGTTCGGTCGCACGCGGTTTATGCGACCCCCGCACTGCTCAAAACCCTACCCGTCGGGCTGATGACCCGCGAGATGGCGGCCGATCCGGAGGTGTGTGCCCACGACCTGTTTGCCGCTTTGCGTGCGTTGGATGCAACAGGGGTCGATCACATATGGGTCGAAGCACCGCCGGTCGGGTTGCGATGGGATGGCGTTCGAGACCGCCTCAAGCGCGCTAGTGCGCCGCTGCCCACTCAACCAGCTGGTAAAGCGCGACACGCGCCTTAGCGGCGTTGTCATGGTTGACCATGGCTGCAATGGCGTAGGCCTTGCCACTCATGCCTGTTACGTACCCTGCGATGGCGCTCACGTCTTTGAGAGAGCCTGTTTTCAGGCGCGCGTTCCCAATTGACAGTGGCGTGCTGCCATCCTGCCCCATTCGACTCACGGTACCGTCCACACCCGCAATACTCAGTGAGTCATAAAAATCTTTGAATTGCGGATGCGTTGCGGCATGCTGCAAAAGCGCGACGAGTGCGTCTGCGGTGATCCGCCCGTCGCGTGACAGGCCAGATCCGTTATCGATGGTTGGTACCGTTGTCGTGTTGCCCATGCTTTGAACCCACCAGCGTTGGATTTTTTGTCGCGCGCCATCATACGTAGCGGGGCGATCCGGACTGAGGGCAAGCGTTAGGAAAACCTGTTGCGCCATCATGTTGTTGCTGAACTTGTTAACGTCCATGATGATCTCGCGCAGTGGCAGCGAGGGCGCGCGTAACAGAAGTTTCGCCGTAGCCGGTACGCGCCCGTTGACCACCTGCCCCGTCAACTTGCCGCCCACCGACTGCCAAATGCCCAGCAACGCTTTGCTGGCATAGGTGTCCGGCTCAATATAGGCAATGCCCCATTCCTGTTCTCCGCAGGCCCTCGGGTAGCCGCCTGCAAAACGGTAGCGTGATGCCTCTGTTAGCGTGGCGCGGATGTGGGTGCGCCAGTCGCCGCAACGGCCTTTGCGTAAAGGGATGGTGGCAGGCACATTGAGGCCAGCCATTGGCGGCTCGACCTCTATTTCTGCAACGCCGCGTTTGGTGTTGGGTTTGAACTTCAAGACCACGGACTTGAAGTTCACCATCAGCGCATCCGGTTGTACGTTGTAGGGGCGTAGCACTTCGCCGTCGAAGTCGCCCGGACCTGCCTGCGGTAAATCAAATGCGCTGTTATCCAACACCATATTGCCTTGGATGGTGGTAATGCCGCGCGTGCGCAGCGTTTGCATCACCTCTTGTATGCGCTCAACCACAAACTTGGGGTCGCCGCCACCGCGGATGTGCAGGTTGCCAATGAGGCGGTGACGTTCGATTCGGCCGGTGTAATAAAAATCGGTGAACCAGGTGAAATCACTGCCAAGCGCATCCAGTGCCGCGACCGTCGTTATCAGTTTGGCGACCGATGCCGGGTTTTGAGATTGGTCGCCATTCACACGGAGGATGGGGGTTGATGGCGTCCCCACTGGGGTGATGACCACGCTCAACGCCTCGACGGGGACGGACGCCTTCACGAGCTTCGCCGCGACGGCGGGCGGTAACTCTGTATCGGGCTGACCGGCGACAGGCGCCGCGTGAGCCACACCCATGAGCAACATCAAAACAGCAGTCAATAGGCGAGGAGCGAGCATACGGGACATTCAAAAGAGGGCTTCGGCTTGCGCAGGTGGTCGTGTGCCACTGCCGGCATCAATGCTAAAGCAAGTCGGTGACAATAAGGCCTACCGACTTGATCATTGATAACCGCCTGTGGCCACCCTTTTCACTCCCCACTATCGCCATCTTCTTGCCATGGACACCAGCACTGAGCGGTTGTCTTTGGCACTTGCTGTAGCGGATGGCTCACCGGACGTGGCACGCTGGGCGATCAGCACGTTTGAGGGTGACAGCGGCGCCAAAGCGTCCGCTGGCATGTTGGACGCCATTGCTGGGTTGGTGCGCGATGCGGGCCTCACGCTTCGTGATCTGGATGCCATTGTCTTTGGCCAAGGCCCCGGTGCATTCACGGGTTTGAGAACGGCCTGCGCCGTTGCGCAAGGCTTGGCGATATCCGTGCGGCCGGGTGGTATTCCCGTTATTCCCGTCAACTCATTGTTGGCAACGGCGCAAGCCGCCCGAATGCAGCAACAGACGGTTCGCTCTGAGCCATGGGTCGCCTGTTTGGACGCGCGCATGGGTGAGATTTATGTCGCCCGTTACGCTTTTGGCGATGCTGTGACACCCACAACCATGCCCATCGAGCTGCAGCCGCCGTGCCTTCTGACGCCGCAAGCGCTGATCGATTGGTTGGACACGCAGGGCGATGGCCACATGGGCGCTGCGGTTCGGATCGCTGGCAATGCCTTGACTGTCTATCGCGATACGTTGGCGGACCACCCCGCCTGTGCCAACTGGGAAGCCGCTTTGCCATCGGCACGTGCACTGTTGCATCTGGCGCCTTCGGTTTGGCAAGCGGGGCAGGCCGTGCCGGCCGCAGACGCCAGGCCTTTGTACGTTCGCGACAAAGTGGCGCAAACCACGGCTGAGCGTCTGGTAACCAAGGCTGCAAACGCTGGGCTTTGAGGATGACAAATCCGGTTGATCGGCTGGTTCAGTTCGCACCCATGCAGGTGGGCGATGTGCCCATGGTCGCCGAGCTGGAGAAGGTGGCTTACGCGCACCCTTGGACACCGGGTAACCTTTTGGATGCGGTGCACCACCTCAACCATGCGCAATTGCTCTTGTGTGACGCGGGGCCTCGCGATGTTTCGCCGTGGCGTAACACCACAGGCCACCTCATCATGGGGTATTTTGTGGCGATGAAAGGTGTTGACGAGGTGCATCTGCTGAACCTCACGGTTGCGCCTGCGTTTCGACGTCAAGGTTGGGCCACCCTGTTGTTATCGGCGTTGGCCACTTGGTCGCGCGGACAGCAAGCGACGTCCTTGTGGCTTGAGGTCAGACAAAGCAACGTTGGCGCCTTGGCACTTTACGAACGGGTCGGTTTTAAGCAAGTGGGCGTGCGCAAACGCTACTACCCGTTGAAAGCCAACGCCCGTGAAGACGCGGTGGTGATGCAGTTACCATTGATCCCATGACCGCTCCCGCCCCCCCCACAAAGACGGCCTTGCTGCACGACAGTCTGCAGTTGGATCGGCGCGCGCGTGCGATGCTGAAGGCAATGGGTGTTCATTGGATGTGGCCCAGTGCGCCAGAGACGCCTGCGGCATCTGCGCCACCTGCTGCACCTACCGCACCTGCGGCGTCCCCCATCGTCGCCACCAAACGCTCAGCTGTGCCACCGTTGCGTCCGATTGAAACCGCCATTGAGCCGGCGCGCGCGGCATTGCCCCCGTCAGTCGGTGACCCCACGCGAGCGGCTGTCAAAACCGATGGCCTGAGTTGGGACACGCTGCCCGATGCCCTTCAGGCGTGCCAGTCGTGTGGCTTGTGTGAGGGGCGCAGCGGCGCAGTTGCAGGGTCGGGCAGCACGGATGCCAAGTGGGTGTTTGTGGTGGATCACCTGCCATCGACCGAGACCAACGGGGCGTCGGTGGGGCCATCAGAACTTAAGCTGTTCGAGGCGATTTGCAAGGCGATGTCGCTTGCGCCATCACAGGTTTATTTGACATCTCTCACCAAATGCCGCGCTGCCCCTGGCCTGGCGCCTAAGCCGTCGGATGTGGCACAGTGCCTGCCCTACTTGCATGCCCAATTGGCTTGGCTACAGCCAGATATGGTCGTTGCCATGGGGTTGCCTGTTGCGCAAGCCCTGCTACCCAATACCCGCACGCAAGGGCGTGCGTTGGGTCAATTGAGGGGGCAAATTCATGCGACCGACCTGCCTGGTCAGGTGCCAGCGGTGGTGACTTATCCCCTGACCGCCATGCTGCGCAACGCACAGGAAAAGCCGAAAGTTTGGGCTGACATGTGCCTCGCTTTGGCAGAAGTCGAAGCCCGTGCGCCACGGGGTTGACGCCACCATTTGGACGAAGGCGCCGCAGGCATGGCGTGATCTGTGGTGGCTGGTTTATGCCCCCGCTTTTTGGCCTTGGGACCTGCGATCGGCGGCGGGTGTTTTTGGTCATCGCCTATGGTCCCCAGCGCGCGATGACGCTGTTCGCCGGTGGTTGCTCACACAAGCCCATGATCCGTCAGAGTTGTGCGCAGCTGTCAACAAGATGGCACAGCCGAATCACCCCGATGCTGACTACCTGTCCGCTGCCCAGCCAATGCGACTGGGGCGATTGGCCGAGGCGCTGTTTACCTTTTTTATTCAAAAAAGCCCTGCTGTTGACTGGATCGCGAGTGGCGTGCCTATCTACGCACCGCCGGAGACAGGGAAGCCCGGTCGGCAGCAACTCGGTGAATTGGATGCGTTGTGGCGTGACGATACGGGGGCCTTGGTTCACGCGGAATTGGCGGTCAAGTTCTACGCCCTCGCCAAGCCTAGCACGCCTGCTGGCCTCGCGATTGGTCCCGATGGCGTCGAAAATTGGCAGCATAAACTCGATAAGTTGTGTGCGCGGCAGTTGACCCATGCCCTGCCGCCGCCATGGGATGCCGAGCCTGTCAAGCGCTTGGCTCATGTTCGGGGGCGCTGGTTTTTACCGGGCCATGACGTCTCCGCTGATGACTGGGTTTCGGTTGCGCCTGATGGCCTGCGTTTTGGGCCCCGCTTCTCTCGGGCGCAATTCGCCACCGTATCTTTTCCTAGAAACTGCAAGGTGCGTTTTTTGAGGCGTCTCGAGTGGCTGGGTCCGGTGTCGCAACCCGACGAGCATCGCCTTTTTTCACCGGGTAATGACGGCTTGCTCGATGTGGCGGCGTTGGTGAGCGACGCCCCCGTATACAGCCATGAGCGGGTCCAAATGCTGGGGGTTTTCAAGTCGGACGCGGCCGGTGCTTGGCATGAAGAATGGCGTACTTGGATCGACCCCGAGCGACCGGCAGAACCTACAATAGGCGGATGACTTTTTTAGATATGTTGAAGGCCGCACAGGCCAAGAATAACTCGATGTTGTGCGTCGGGTTAGACCCCGATCTGGCGAAGTTGCCAACGCATTTACCCAAAACCCGCGAAGCGGTTTTTGACTTTTGCGCATCGATTGTCGACGTCACCGCAGGCTTGGTCTGCAGTTTCAAGCCGCAGATTGCTTACTTCGCCGCCATGGGCGCCGAGGCCGAGCTCGAGCGGTTGATCCGCCACATGCGAGACGTCGCGCCCGACGTTCCTGTGATTCTGGATGCCAAGCGTGGTGACATCGGTAGCACGGCAGCGCAATACGCCGTCGAGGCGTTTGAGCGTTATGGCGCTGATGCGGTAACGCTCTCGCCGTTCATGGGGCACGACTCTGTGACGCCCTATCTCAAGTACAAAGACAAGGGCGTTTTCTTGTTGTGCCGCACCAGTAATCCAGGCGGCGATGACCTGCAAAACCAACGACTCATGGACGAGTCGGGTACGCCCCGCCTTTTCGAGCACGTCGCCCAACTGGCGGAAGGCGCGTGGCTTGATGGCGGCCCGACGGGTCAAATTGGACTGGTTGTCGGCGCGACATACCCTGACGAGATTCGCCGTGTGCGCGCGTTAGCGCCAACAGCGCCACTGTTGATCCCCGGCGTTGGTGCGCAAGGTGGTGACGCAGTTGCGACCATCCAAGCGGGCGCAACAACGGATGGTTTGGTGATCGTGAACTCAAGCCGTGCGGTCATTTACGCGAGTAAGGGCGCGGATTTCGCGAAAGCGGCGAAGCACGTTGCCACAGAAACGCGCGACACCCTCAATGCCGCGCGCGACCTCAAAAGCGACCGCCGT
>JALQVQ010000042.1 GCA_023260315.1 Burkholderiaceae bacterium | reverse complement strand
CAGGCTCACCACAGGACGGGATTGCTCCAGCGCGAATTGGCCCAGGGGGGTCAGGCGCCCTTTGCGCTCGTTTTCAAAGAGGCTGCCACCGAGTTCGTCTTCCAGTTGTTTGAGCGTCATGGATAACGCGGCAGGGGTGCGCCCGAGGTGGGCAGCGGCTTGCTGTAACTCCCCCGCCTCTGCCACCGCCACGAAAACCCTTAAGTGTTCGACCTTAACCATTTTAAAATTTCAGTTTTTCTTAAATTTATTACATATAAATTAGTTTGACTGAAGTTGGTGATGACGTCAACATCGCGGCACCATTTATACAGATTGATTGCCAATGACGTTAGAGACTCGTAACTACATCGCCGGTGAGTGGCTTGACGGTGAAAGCACCGTCGCCAACATCAACCCTTCGGACTTAAGCGATGTGATTGGTCACTTTGCACAAGCCAGCGCTGCGCAATTGCGCGACGCGTTGGCGGCTGCCCGCCAAGCCCAGCCCCTGTGGGAACGTACCTCGCTTGAGAAGCGCCAAACCGCCTTGATGGGCATTGGCCAAGAGATGATGGCGCGCGCTGATGAGTTGGGCGAGTTGTTGTCTCGCGAGGAAGGCAAGCCATTTGCCGAGGGCCGTGGCGAGGTGTATCGCGCCGGTCAGTTCTACACCTATTACGCGGCCGAGGTGTTACGCCAAATTGGCGACAACGCCGACTCGGTGCGCGACGGCGTCGAGGTCGATGTGCGTCGCGAAGCGGTGGGCGTGGTGGCGATTGTGTCACCCTGGAATTTCCCCACGGCCACAGCCGCTTGGAAGATCGCGCCTGCTTTGGCATTTGGTAACGCGGTTATCTGGAAGCCCGCCAACTTGGTGCCAGCGTCAGCAGTGGCTCTGACCGACATCATTTCACGGCACGGCTTACCCGCAGGTACTTTCAACTTGGTGATGGGCTCAGGCCGTAGCGTGGGTCAGCAACTGATCGAAAGCGCCCACGTCGATGCCATCAGCTTCACCGGCTCTGTGCCGGTGGGACGTGGTATCGCCGTGGCTGCCGCCGGTAACTTCACACGCGTGCAGTTGGAGATGGGCTCGAAGAACGCTTTGGTGGTGATGGACGATGCCGATATGGACAGCGCCGTAGCCGCCGCACTGAACGGTGCGTTTGGTGGCACCGGACAAAAATGCACGGCCTCATCACGCTTGGTGGTGCACGCCGCCGTGCATGACGAGTTCGTGGCCCGACTGGTCGCGGGTGCCAAGGCTTTAAAAGTGGGTCATGCGCTGGATCGCACCACTCAGATGGGCCCAGTCGTCAGCGCCGAGCAATTGGCGCAAAACGTTGCCAGCGTCGCGATGGCCAAGGCCAATGGGGGCGAGCTGGTGTGCGGTGGCGATGTGCTGGCCATGCCCACAGAGGGTTATTACATGGCACCGACGGTATTTGCCGGCACGCGCACGCACGTGCTGGAACCCTCATCACTGGTGGTAGAGCCCTCAGGGGTGTTCGGGCATTCAGGGGTGTTCGGGCATCCTTGTGATTACAAAGAGGTGCGGACAGTGACCTGCAGCTGCGCCACG
>JALQVQ010000026.1 GCA_023260315.1 Burkholderiaceae bacterium | reverse complement strand
GGTCCAACTGCGGGGTTGCCCCAACGCATTCATGTTCGTGCGTCTAAAAAAGTAAGTCTGAACATCCATCTGTTGGATGTTGAACTCACCGGCGTGGATTTTTTTATTCACCCATTGATGGCTGGGGTTGAAACGCCGCGTGTGACCGCACATGGCCACCAAGCCTGTTTCTTTCTGACGCTGCACGAGGCGCAGGCCATCGGCGTAGATGTCGCACATGGGGATTTCGACTTGGACATGTTTACCGGCATCCAAGCAGGCGATGGCCTGCGAGGCGTGCATTTGCGTCGGTGTGCACAGAATCACCGCATCGACCTCTTTGATCGCCAGCGCGTCTTCAAGCGAGGTGGTTGCGTGCGTGATTCCGTACTTGGCGGCAACTTCTTGTGTTTTTGCCAGGTCACGTGAGACCAGTGAAATGACTTCAACGCCATCGATTTTTTTAATGCCATCTAAGTGTTTGATGCCGAAAGCGCCGGCACCCGCTAAAGCGACTTTGATCGTCATGGGTTTTCCTATGGGTCGTGGTTATGTATTTTCAAGGATGGCATGGCCAACCGCGGTGTTAGAGGCGGGGACGTGATAGAACCTGTGCTTCAGTTGGGGCGCTGCGCCTGTCTGTTTGCCTTCGTTGATGTCGCTCATCGCGCCACGTGCGATCAGCCACATCACCAGTTCGATGCCTTCACTACCGGCTTCTCGCACGTATTCAATATGGGGAATGTTGGCGGCAGCGACAGGGTCGGTAATCAGTTGATCAAGGAAGGCGTTATCCCATTCCCGGTTGATCAAGCCCGCACGAGGCCCTTGCAGCTGATGGCTCATGCCACCCGTTCCCCAAATGTGAACGTTTAAATCCTCGTCGTAACTTTCTACCGCTTTGCGGATGGCTTGCCCCAAGTCAAAGCAACGCTTGCCGCTCGGGATGGGGTACTGCACCACGTTAACGGCAAACGGAATAACGGGACAGGGCCATTGACCAGTCTGGGGATCGCGCGGGCCGCACATGAGGGATAGCGGGACAGTCAGGCCGTGGTCGACTGCCATTTTGTTGACGATTGTGAGGTCAAAGTCTTGTTGAATCACGCTGTGGGCAATGTGTGATGCGAGCGCTGAATGGCCCTTCACAACCGGCACTGGACGCGGTCCCCACCCCTCATCAGCGGGTTCGTAGCTGTCTGCTGTGCCGATCGCGAAGGTCGGAATCATGTCCAGACTGAACGCCGTTGCGTGGTCATTAAAGACCAGGAAGATAACGTCAGGCTTGTTGTCCTTGAGCCATTGTTTTGAATACTCATAGCCCGCAAAGACAGGCTTCCAGTAGTCCTCTTGCGTTTTGCCTAAATCCATGGCGGCGCCGATTGCAGGCACGTGGGAGGTGTAGACCGATGCGGTAATTTTTGCCATTGGGGTTTCCTTATGCGGTCGGGGTGCTGTCGGTTGCGGGGCGTTGGGCATCACCGTCTTCGCCGATCCGTCGGTTGCCGGCGATCGAGCGGCCACCATTGATCATCATGTTGCGATAGGCCTCTTCGGACATACCCGTCATTGAGCCTGCCATTTGTTGAAAGCTCTTGCCGTCAGTGGCCCCGATTTTGGCTAAGAAATAAATGTTGCCTCCCGTGCGCATGCACCAGTTGAGATCGCGCGCAAGAACGGCGCGCTTTTGCTCATCGGTCATTGGCCATTCATCGAGGTAAGCCTTCTCGTCCGCTTTAAAGCGCGTGCGATTCTCAGCGCGCATGAGGGACATACAAAATTGATTCAGCCAGTAGCCTTTCCGACTCTGCTCAGCATCAAAAATAATGGTTCCCGGAATATCG
>JALQVQ010000253.1 GCA_023260315.1 Burkholderiaceae bacterium | reverse complement strand
GGAAGAGGCCGTACCCGCCGAGCGCTGCTCCAGAATGGTCAAAACCTGGCGAGCACGCCGGAGCACCGGTTCGGGCAAGCCAGCGAGGCGTGCAACCTGAATACCATAGGAGCGATCGGCGGCACCCGGCCCCACTTCACCTCACCCGACGCAATGAACTGGTCAATGACCACCTGCGCGCCGTTTGCAAAGTCGCCAAATTGGGCTTCCCAAATAACCAGTGTATTGGGGTCATTGGAGGCGTAACCATACTCAAAGCCGAGGACAGCCTCTTCGGACAGGATGGAGTCGATAACAACAAACGGCGCCTGGTTGTCTGACACATTTTGCAACGGGATATGCGACGCTTCATCGAGGCGGTTTTTACGGCCTTGGTCGTGAATCACCGAGTGGCGGTGCGTGAAAGTACCGCGACCACAATCCTCGCCAGACAAGCGAACGGGGTAACCGCTGGCCACCAAGGAGGCGAAGGCCATGTGCTCGCCCATGCCCCAATCGACTGGCAACTCACCGCGCCCCATCGCTGCGCGATCGTCGTAAACTTTTTTAACCAGAGGATGCGGCGTGATGGTGTCAGGAATTGTCGTCAAACGCTCGGAGAGGCGTTTCCATTCAGACTCAGGAATGGCCGTGTCACCAGCATCGGTCCACTGTTTGCCCAGGTAGGGCGCCCAGTCCACCGCGTACTTGCTCTTGAAATTCGTGAGGACAGGGTCAACCGTGTGACGGCCTTCGTCCAAAGCGGCACGGTAATTTTTGGCCAATTCATCGCCAAGGTTATCGCCTAAACCCTGCGCAGCGAGCTTGTCTGCATAGAGTTTGCGTGTGCCGGGGTGGGCGGCAACGCGCTTGTACATCAATGGCTGCGTGATGCTGGGAGTGTCTTGCTCGTTGTGACCTAACTTACGGAAACAAACGATGTCGACGACGACGTCCTTTTGGAAGGTCATGCGGAATTCGAGCGCCAAACGGGTGGCGAGAATCACGGCCTCTGGGTCATCACCGTTGACGTGCAGGACGGGAGATTCCACCATCTTCACCACGTCGGTACAGTACAACGTTGACCGGCTGTCGCGCGGGTCGCTGGTGGTAAAGCCAATTTGGTTGTTGATCACCAAGTGAACCGTTCCGCCCGTCGTGTAACCGCGGGTTTCAGCCAACGCCAGCGTTTCCATGACAACGCCCTGCCCAGCGAACGCGGCATCACCGTGGACCAACACGGGTAAAACTTGCAAACCTTTGGGGTCGTGACGACGGTCCATACGGGCACGGACCGAGCCTTCAACGACCGGATTCACAATTTCAAGGTGCGACGGGTTGAACGCCAATGTCAAGTGAACGGGGCCGCCTGGCGTGGGCACATCACTCGAAAAGCCCTGGTGATACTTGACGTCACCACTGGGGAGATCCTCGGGGGCTGTGTGATCGAACTCGGCGAACAGGTTTTTGGGCATCTTGCCCAAAGTGTTCACCAGCACGTTTAAGCGACCACGGTGCGCCATGCCGATGACGATTTCTTGGACGCCCTTTTCACCCGCGCGGGTGATCAGCTCATCCATACAGGCAATAAAACTCTCACCCCCTTCGAGTGAGAAGCGCTTTTGGCCGACATACTTTGTGTGTAAGAAACGCTCAAGACCCTCAGCGGCCGTTAAACGCCCCAGGATGTGAACTTTTTGGTCCGCCGTGAGGATGGCCTTGCTGCGGCAGCTCTCTAATTTTTCTTGCCACCAGCGCTTTTGCGTCTGGTCAGTGATGT
>JALQVQ010000047.1 GCA_023260315.1 Burkholderiaceae bacterium | reverse complement strand
CTTTCATGGGTGATGTGGTGATTGCTGAACCCAAAGCCCTTATCGGCTTTGCGGGACCACGCGTCATTGAAAACACAGTGCGTGTGAAGCTCCCTGAAGGCTTCCAGCGTGCGGAATTTTTGCAAGAAAAAGGCGCGGTTGATCTGATCTGCGATCGCCGGGAGCTACGCGACCGCATCGCGAATCTGATTGCTATGCTGCAACGCCAGAGCGCCGACGCGGTGAGCTGAGGTCAGACGACCTCGTTCAGGGCAGACGCGACATGGCGTGCATGTAAACGGGATCGACCATCAGGTCGTCCCAAGCTTTTGGCGCGCCAACGGGTAACAGGTTCAGTCGGCGCTCAGCGCTTGCTTCACTGGTGAGCCATTCGTTTCGAACCAAGGCCTCCGTCATGCCATCAATAAGGGCATCGATGGGCGCGCCACCATCGACGACACATTGGTTGCACAGCAAAACCAAATCGCATCCCGCATTCAACGCGCTAATCGCGGCTGTGGTCGGGCTGACCACGACACCGCCAATCTCGCGCGCCCCTGCCATGCTTAAATCGTCACTGAAAACGGCGCCCTGAAAACCCAGCTGCCCGCGAAGTATGTCCTGTAACCAGCGGGATGAGAACCCAGCGGGTCGGTCATCAACCTTGGGATACACCACATGCGCCGGCATCACACCGGTAAGGCTGGCACTCAGCCATGCGTAAGGCATTGCATCGTCCGCAAGAATCGCTTTCAAGGTGCGTCGGTCAACTGGAATGTCGGTGTGTGAATCTGCTGCAACAAACCCGTGCCCGGGGAAATGTTTACCGCAGTTCGCCATACCCGCCTGCAAAAGACCCTGCATGATCGCACGAGCCAAAGCGGTCGTCATGGCGGGGTCTCGACCAAAGGCCCGATCCCCAATCACATCACTTGTGCCGTAATCCAAATCCAAAATGGGTGCAAACGTGAAATCGACACCACAGGCCCGCAACTCCGCACCCATCACATAACCGCAGGCCGTCGCTGCGTCCATGGCTTTCAATGCGGCGTCAGCAACATGATGCTTTGCCTTCGCGGGGAGAGACCATTGCTGGCCGAGCGCACGCATCGCCGGGATGTGGGTAAAGCCATCGGTCTTGAACCGTTGAACGCGACCACCCTCATGATCGACGCATATCAGCAAGTCTGCACGCACTGACTTGATGTCAGCACATAAGCTGGCTAAGGTCCCTCGATCTTTCCAATTGCGCCCAAATAAAATAACACCACCAACCAGCGGGTGCGACAAGCGCCTGACATCGTCGGGCGAAAGTGAGTGACCGGCAACATCAATGATGAGTGGGGCATGAAGGCTCATGGGAATTCCGTTGTGCTAGAGGGTGGGGAATATTGCTGGGCGCCAGGCTCGAAAGCGATAATGACATGACTGGTGGCGTATGCCGACTCATCGCTAACCGTGACGTGCGCACGCCATTGCTTCGCATCAAACCAACGCGCCAACTCGCCACTCAACGCGATGTAGGGCTGGCCGCTGGCGGCATTCAATATTTCACAATGGCGCCACGTCATCGGCATGCGCATCCCCAATCCAATGGCTTTGCTGAAGGCCTCTTTGGCAGAAAAACGTGTGGCCACATAACGCATCCCCCGGTCAGG
>JALQVQ010000218.1 GCA_023260315.1 Burkholderiaceae bacterium | reverse complement strand
ATGAATAATACGATAAAACCACATTCGGTAGGTGATAGAGGAAATTCGCTTTCAACTACCTGAACACCTGGTTTTACAATGATATCCGTGCGACTGATCAGTCTGCGTGTACTGCCGTCCGCATTACGTATTGTAGCCTTTTCGAAATCATGACCAGAGGTATCCATGTGATCTTCATCAATGTTGGTCACCACTGACAACACCGGTAGAAGGTTGAGAAACGATGCGTCTGACTCATCAGCCTCCACCACGATGTACTCGCCTGTTCCCAACTTCGCGTTGGATCCGGCGCTGTTTAAGCGGCCGCCAATCACAAAGGTTGGGTCAAGGTCGGCAGCGGCCAAGACACTGGATACCAAACTGGTTGTCGTGGTTTTTCCGTGTGTACCAGCAATCGCGATACCCTTCTTCATGCGCATGAGCTCGGCCAACATCACGGCACGCGGAACAACGGGCACCAGCTTCTCATGCGCGGCGACAACCTCTGGGTTATCGGCCTGCACCGCCGTCGATGTGACCACGGCATCGGCGCCATCAATGTTCGCTGCGGCGTGTCCAACGGCGACCGTGGCACCCAGCGAGCGCAACCGCTTGACCGTGGCACTTTCGCTGATATCACTGCCCGAAACCTTGTACCCCAGGTTGATGAGGACCTCAGCGATCCCGCTCATACCCGACCCGCCAATGCCAACGAAGTGGATGTGGTTGATAACGTGCTTCATGATTTGATGAAAACCTCACAAGCCTCGACCATGACCTGAACCGCCTGCGTCTTGGCCATTGCCTTTGCTCGCACCGCGCGCTCTGTTAACTGTTCACGATCGATATGCATTAAAAAATCTGCCAACTGTTGGGGCGTGAAGTCGCGCTGCTGGCGAAGCCATGCCGCGTCCTTTGCAACCAAGAACTGTGCGTTTGCAGTCTGATGGTCATCGACGGCGTGCGGGAACGGGACAAAGAGCGCGGCAACGCCGACGGCGCTGACCTCCGTGACCGTGCTGGCCCCCGCGCGGCAGATAACCAAATCCGCTTGTGCCATCGCGACAGCAACATCTTCAATGAACGCGCATAAGGTCGCTTGGGCGTCTGGGCCATCCTCCGCGCGAATCCCCGCTGCGGCGTAGCTGGCCTGCAAAGAACTGAGATGCCGCTCACCACTCTGATGCATCACCAATGGCTTTTGACCGTTGGGCAACATCGCCAAGGCCTGCGGCACCAGCTCATTCAAGGCCGTCGCCCCCAAACTGCCACCCAAAACCAACAGACGCAGTGGACCTTCAATTCGGCGGTAACGTTGGCTTGGCTCGTCTTGATCGAGGAATGCGGTACGCAACGGATTACCGATCCATTCAGCATCTTTGAGGGCATGCGGGAATGCGGCGAACTTTCGCCGCGCCACCATACCGATGAGTCGATTTGACAAACCAGCGACCGCATTTTGCTCGTGCAAGATGATGGGGCAGCCCGATAACCAGGCGGCAATCGCACCCGGAACTGTGATGAACCCACCCAGCCCCACAACGACTGAGGGCTTTAACCGGCGCATGAGTGCGAGGGCCGACATCGTTGCGCGTGCCAAACGCAGTGGCGCCAACAACTTCGTCAAAATCCCTTTTCCCCGAACCCCACTAAAGGTGATGGTGTTGAAGGGGATACCCTGTGGGGGAATGATTCGCGCCTCCATGCTGGCAGGTGCACCCAGCCACTCGACATGCCACTTTTGCTTGCGCAGGGCGTCCGCAACGGCAAGGCCAGGAAAAATATGGCCGCCGGTG
>JALQVQ010000017.1 GCA_023260315.1 Burkholderiaceae bacterium | reverse complement strand
AGAAGGCAACAGTGCGCCACTCATGCGTTCGTTTTGAAGTCGCAACGCAATCACGACATCGACGCCGCTGATGCCCTCACGCAAATCATTGCAAACGCGCGCACCCATTTGGGCCATGTCGCCGGGTACCAGCGTTTTTGGTCCCACCACACGCACATCGGGACAGCCCAAAGTGGTGAGGGCGTGGATATTCGAGCGTGCAACGCGCGAGTGCAAAACGTCGCCCACGATGGCGACACTGAGGTTTGAAAAATCGCCTTTGAAATGGCGAATGGTGTACATGTCCAACAACGCCTGCGTGGGGTGCGCGTGGCGACCATCACCGGCGTTAACCACATGCACATGCGGTGCCACGTGCTGTGCGATCAGATAGGGCGCACCCGACTCATTGTGCCGAACCACAAAGATATCTGCCGCCATTGCTGACAGGTTATCGATCGTGTCCAGCAAGCTCTCGCCCTTACTTGCAGACGATCGGGCGATGTCCAAGTTGATGACGTCCGCACTCAGACGCGTCGCGGCAATGTCAAACGTTGTCCGCGTGCGGGTTGAGTTTTCAAAGAACAAATTAAAAACGCTTTTGCCACGAAGCAACGGGACCTTCTTGACCTCACGGTCGCTCACACTGACGAAGTTCGTGGCCGTATCAAGAATGTTGGTCAGCACATCTTTGGATAGGCCTTCCGTGGACAACAAATGAATCAGCTCGCCGTTGGCATTGAGTTGGGGGTTTCGTTGGATGCGCATGGGGGGTCGTCGGTAATTTGATGGGGCTTATTCAGGCGTCGCTTCGATACCAAAGGTCAGTTGCCCGTCCTCGGTCCTTGACAGCTCGAGCAACTGTGTTGCCGGTAAATCAGATCGCGCGATCGCCAAATTGGCCTCGACGGGCAGCTCACGCTGGCCACGGTCAACCAGCACAGCGAGTTTCACTGCGGCAGGACGACCATAGTCAAACAGTTCATTCAACACGGCGCGGATCGTACGGCCCGTGTAGAGCACATCGTCAATTAGCCAGACGTTGGCGCCGTTGATCTCAAAAGGGAGTTGGGTTTGGACGCTCATCGAGCTCAGCCCACGGGTTGAGAAGTCGTCTCGGTGCATGCTGCTGGAGACCACTCCCGCACTGCCTTCCAAACCCAAATCGGCTTGCAGTCGATGCGCCAACCAGACACCACCAGAGGCGATGCCAACCAAGCGAACCGGGGAGTCGGCTTTAGCCACGATGACGCGCATTTGCTGCAAGAGCTCTTGGTACAGCGACTCGGCATTCAACTCGCTTGCGGGTCGTGCTTTTAATGGGGTGTTCATGGCGTAAGACTCCGCAAAAATTGTTCCAGAATTATGCAGGCTGCGGCGGCATCTGCGTCTTTTGCGCCGAGTGTGAGGGCCTCAGTCGTGGTGTAACGCTCGTCGGTTTCAAACACAGGCAAGTTGAAGCGGCCACTCAACTGCCTGCCAAAGCGCTGCGCGGCAACGGTATTTTGATGAGGCTGTCCATCAGGATGGCGAGGCACCCCGATAACCAACGCCTGCGGCTGCCAATCAGCAATGTACCGGCCAATCTGCTGCCACTTGGCGTCCCCTTGGGCGGCGATTGTTCCCAAAGGGGTCGCACTCAGGGTCAGCCGGTTACCACTGGCAACCCCCGTTCGCTTTTCACCATAGTCGAACGCTAAAAATAACTGGACATCCGACGCTAGCTGGGGGCTTAGCGAAAGCGCAGCCATCAGGCGTGCCCCGCCCCGCCGTGCAGCATGCCGGCATCTAACCCGAGGAGCCCCATCGCACGGCTGTAACGAAGCTCCGGCGGTGTCTCAAAGATGATGGCGTCGTCAGCCGGCACCGTGAGCCAGGCGTTTTCTGCCAACTCGGACTCCAGCTGCCCTTTTCCCCATGTCGCGTAGCCCAGCGTGACCAAGGCACGTTTGGGGCCAGCACCCTCAGCCATGGCTTCAAGAACATCTTTCGAGGTGGTCATTTCGAGGCGCGCCGGTGTTCGGGGTGCGAGATCCTCGTCGCCGTCCATGGCTTCAACAACGTCTGAGACTTCCAAGGTCTCGCCTTTTATGACCAAGGTTGAAGAGTAGACCGACTCGCCCCCCTGACCCATGGGCTCGTGAAGTACAAAACCGCGCTCCGTCTGAACCGGACCACCATGAAAAACAGGGGCATTCGTCAAATCGGTTCGATTAAGTTTGAGTGCTATTTTCTCGAACAGCCCTGCGAGCGGCAGGTCGCTCGGTTTGTTAATGATCAGACCCAATGCGCCACGATCGTTATGCTCACAAACGTAGACGACGCTGTGCTCAAAAAGTGCATCCTCTAATCCGGGCATTGCGATCAGAAAGTGATGGGTGAGGTCAATCGCGGCAGAATCTATGGACATACTGTCATTTTAAGGGCAGAGCACTTGCACACCACCCCTGCACACACAAGAAGATTTTGAGGGTTTTATGACTAAAAAGAAGTACGCCAAAGGTTTGATGTGGTTCCGACGCGACCTGCGCGCCTGCGATAACGCAGCCCTCTACCACGCCCTTAAGACCTGCGACCAGGTGTTCGGCGTGTTTGTCTTCGATAAGGCCATCCTGATGCACCTGCCCCGAGCGGACCGCCGCGTCAGTTTTATTCATGACAGTCTGCAAGACCTCAACGCCCAGCTGATCGCCCTGCGCGGGCCTGACGCCCAACCCTTGCTCACGACCCATGACGACGCCAAGGTGGCCATTCCACGCATGGCCGAGTTACTGGGTGTCCAGGTGGTCTTCGCCAACCACGATGACGAGCCAGACGCCCTCGCGCGGGATGCACAGATCCGGGGACATCTGGCACATGCAGGCATCATGTTGGAGACTTACAAGGATCAGTGCATCTTTGAGCGCAGCGAAGTTCTGACCCAAGCCGAGCGCCCATTTGGCGTGTTCACGCCTTACAAAAACGCTTGGTTAAAAAAGATGGAGCCCTACTACCTGAAGGCTTATCCCACCGAAAAATATGCCAGCGCATGGGCCATAACCGGCCAACTGCCCGAGCCACTATCCGACGCGGCGACGATGCCGAGCTTGGCGGAGATGGGCTTCGAGCCCATCGATTTGAAGGCGCAAAACATCGAACCCGGCCGCCGGGGGGCAGAAAAGCTACTGACTGACTTTTTGCCTCGGATGGCGAAATACAAAGACACCCGCGATTTTCCGAGTGTCAAAGGGCCGAGCTATCTGAGCGTTCATTTGCGCTTCGGAACCGTCTCCATTCGCGAACTCGGGCGCCACGCTTACGACGGCTACCTGAAAGGCTGTATCGGGGCGAGCAGCTGGCTCAGTGAGCTCATTTGGCGCGACTTCTACATGCAAGTGCTGCACCATCACCCACACGTCGCAAAACAATCCTTTAAGCCTGAATACGATGCCATCAAGTGGGAGAAAGGCGCGACGGCAAAAGCCCTGTTCGACGCTTGGTGCAACGGGCAGACCGGCTACCCCTTGGTCGATGCCGCCATGCACCAGATCAACCAAACCGGCTACATGCACAACCGGCTGCGGATGGTTGTCGCGAGTTTCTTGACCAAAGACTTGGGCATTGACTGGCGCTGGGGTGCCGATTATTTTGCGGAGAAACTAATCGATTTTGACTTGTCAGCAAACAGTGGTGGCTGGCAATGGGCCAGCTCAAGTGGGTGCGACGCGCAGCCCTATTTTCGAATTTTCAACCCCATTAATCAAAGCGAAAAGTTTGATCCACAAGGTAAATTTATTCGCCGCTACATCCCAGCCTTGGCCGAATTATCGGACAAGGCCATCCACGCACCTTGGCTGGCTACACCGCTCGACCTGATGGCCGCCGGCGTTGAACTGGGGGTAACTTACCCACGCCCGATTGTTGACCACGCCACCGCTCGCGCCACGACGCTGGCGCGTTACGCCGTGGTCAAAAAGACCCCCTGATGGGGACCTAGATCTGGACCATTTCGAAGTCTTCTTTTCGGGCGCCGCACTCGGGGCAGGTCCAGTTCATGGGGACGTCCGCCCACTTGGTGCCTGCGGCCAATCCATGATCGGGCGCGCCCTCGGCCTCGGTGATCGTGTCACCGAAAGGCGCGATTGCTTCATCCAATGGATCGGGCGGGTTGTTGTGCAGGCGGGTTGGGGCGTTCATCTGCTATCCCTCAATACGGAATAAACTATGAGTACAATCAACACAAATTCACTTAACGTCAACTACCCAGTTCCTGGTGTCAATAACAATACACAGGGATTTAGAGATAACTTCCAAAATATCAAGGTAAATCTAGATATAGCTGGCAACGAGATATCT
>JALQVQ010000264.1 GCA_023260315.1 Burkholderiaceae bacterium | reverse complement strand
GCTTCGTTGTAACCCACCGCACCGCGAACCAGGTTCAACATCCGGTCAAGCTCCTGCTCGGTGTATGGGATTGAGGTGGGCGCATTGGGGTCAACCTTGGCATCTTCGGGCACGATGACGGGGCGCTCATTGATCACCACAGCAACCGTTAACCGCTTCACATCGCCCTGCGCACCTTTGACATGTTGCACCACGCGGTCCAGCTCATAGTTGCGGGTCGTGCGACTGCTGCGGACATTGGTACCTCCCGTGCCTTCAGGCGTCACTTGCGTGTTCTGCGTGAGCGTTCCGGTTTGCGGTGGCTGGTTAGCCAAGGCGCCCGGGACGCCCGCTGCGTTCAAGCTGGCTTCACGGTCTTCAGCGATCACCTCAGAACGGGTGCGGGGGCCATTGCCGCCACGGTCATAGTCTTCGGTGGTGTTTTCAACCTGGGTGAAATCAAGTGTCAGGTTCACTTGTGAGCGCACATTGGCCTCACCCACCACTGGCGACAGCAACTCTGTCACACGGGTGCGCAGCAATTCTTCCTGGGTACGCTTCAACTCTGCCTGTGCGGAGGTCAGCCCCAAGGGGTTGTTCTCTGCCGTGCGCGTCATGAGATTGCCGAAGTTATCCACCACGGTCACGCTCTCGGGGAGCATGTAGGGAATGCTTGAGGACACCAAATGAACAATCGCCTGCACCTGCTGTTCGCTGATGGTCCGGCCGGGGTGACGATTCAAAACAACCGACGCCTTGGGGGGCGTACGGTCACGCACAAAGACGCTCTGCTTCGGTGTTGCCAAGTGCACACGGGCGTGTTGAACGCCCGAGATCTGGCCAATGCTGCGGGCCAGCTCTTGTTCAATGGCCGCGTTGTAGCGCGCCTGCTCCATAAACTGGCTGGTGGTCATCGCGTTTTGATCGTTCAAGGCGCTGAGACCTGTCACGGGCTCTTTAGGGATGCCTTGGCCAGCCAGAAAAATACGGGCTTCATGGAAACGCTTTTGATCAACGCGCAATTGGCCGGTGATGGTATCGAGCTCAGGGCCAAAACCCGCTTGCTTCAGGGAGTCATAGGCCTCTTGCAAATCAGCACCTTGCAAACCAGGCATCAACGCACGGGTCTGCGGCGCCTGCATCCAGCTGTAGGCCAAAGCCATCACCACAACGATCATCAGCGAGATGATGGCGGGCAGTGACTTCTTAACACTGGGCTGCGCCAAAACATGCTTGACCTGCGCGATGGCGCCACTGGGTGGCATGGTTGCCATCATGCCGCCGCCGTTTGGATCCATCATGCCGTTATTGCCCTGACCGGCTGGCAAATTGTTACCCGCTGTCGCGGGTAGGTTTGATGCGGATGCTTGCGCATTAGCCTGCATCGGGTTCATGGTCGCGGTTGCTGTACTCATGGTGTGATGTCCTTACCGTCTTAAACCGGCATGTTCAAAATATCTTCGTAGGCGCGCAACACTTTGTTGCGGACCTGTAAGGTGGCCTCAAACGCCAGTGATGATTTCTGCATGCTCATCACAACGTCTGTCAGCGGCACATCCTCACCGCGCTCAAATCCCTCGCGAAGCGCCTGTGACTGCATCTGTGTGGCGTTAACCTGCTCAACAGCACCACGCACCGCATCCAAGAAGCTGGGTTTAGGGGTCTCGTTAACGCCCATATTGGGCTGCAGGCTCTGCGTACCCGCACTGGCCTGCGCCTGAGCGGCCTTTAAGGTTTGCAGCATCGAGGCGATGTTGCTGGCTGATGTGGCTTTATCGATCATGATGGTTTTTCCGATCTATCAATCAAGCCCGCACTGACGCGGACGACGCATTTAAATGGATACCGCGTTCACGAAGCTGCGCCATCTTGTAGCGCAATGTACGGGGGCTGAT
>JALQVQ010000204.1 GCA_023260315.1 Burkholderiaceae bacterium | reverse complement strand
ATACTTTTCAGAATTCAACCATTCTAAATTCACCCGTACTCCCCTAGACCACCCCGCATGTTTTATTGCCTCTATCACAGAAATGTATGAATCTGACAATACATAGTCTCCTGTCTCGAAATACTTACCAATAACTCGCGCACCAGCCCCGTGACGCGGGAGGCCAAAGTCATGAGTGATACGAGGGAAGCGGCTTTGAATAAGTTCACACCCGCAGTTTACCGATTAGGAACGAGGGCCTCGGGCCGAAGCCCCTTGTTTTTATTCTTTATTTGGGTTTGCGCGCACCATTTAGAACCAGCTATAATGTCGGGTTCGCTGGCATCATCTGCAAACCACAGGAAATTAAAACATGGCAACCAAAGCTAAGAAAAAGAACCCGCGCCTGGCCTCTGGCCGCAAACGCGCACGTCAAAACATCAAACTGAACGCTGCACACACGTCGCTGCGTTCAAAGTACCGCACGGTCGTTAAGAATGTCGAAAAAGCGGTTGGCGCTGGCGACAAGGACAAAGCCGTGGAATTGTTCGCCAAGATGCAAGCTGTCGTTGACAGCATCGCTGATAAAGGCATCTTCCACAAAAACAAGGCCGCTCGTGACAAGAGCCGCCTGTCAGCCAAGGTGAAAGCCCTGGCAACTGCCGCTTAATTGCGGCGCACTGTTTACCCATAACAGTCCGCACGGAGTGGCCTCAAAGCCCTCCGCCGTTTGAATCGGGTGCGCTGCCAGCGATCTCCATTCAAATAAAAAGCCGCTCAGTGAGCGGCTTTTTTCATGGCAAGGAACAGGCCTCGGTGATCACCATGTCGTTATCGATACCGAAGTTGATAACAAAATCCCATGCCATGGGCTCCGCATCGCGCAGCTCGACTTGCACAATCACACACTTCACACCGTTGATACTGGTTGGGACACACCACGGCGAATAACTGATGTGATCCCCTGGCATCGCGCCCCCTGGCCTGAACGCGCTCATCACGCCCGCAAGTCGTTCCGCCCAATCGCTTGGGCGAAATACTTTACCCTCTGCCGTTACGCCTTGGATAAAGATTTCTTTCGCGTTGGCCGATGGTTTAAATTGCGCCATATCGTGGCTCGAAGCGGTAAAGAAGGTGATTGAAACAGGCTGGTATTCTATCTTATATAAGACTAGTGACGGTCTGCCTCGTCAAGCGGCGGGGAAGGCGGCGCAACAGTAGAATCTAGGTTTGCCCTGCCCTTGTAATGCGCCATTTGTTCGGAGAAAGCCCATGACCACCGCCGCCGCATCACCCCACGTGATGAACACGTATGGCCGCTTGCCCATTGCCCTGTCACACGGCGAGGGCTGCCATGTCTGGGACACCAACGGTAAGCGTTACCTCGATGCCTTAGCAGGGATTGCCGTTAACACGCTCGGGCATGCACATCCACGACTGGTGAGCGCACTTCAGGATCAAGTTTCGCGTCTGATTCACACGTCTAACTACTACCACATCCCTGACCAAGAGCGACTCGCAGCCAAATTGGTTGAGCTGTCAGGCATGAGCAACGTCTTTTTCTGTAACAGCGGCTTAGAGGCAAACGAGGGCGCACTCAAAATGGCTCGCAAGTTCGGCCACAGCAAAGGGATTGCACACCCGAAAGTGGTGGTCTACGAACGCGCGTTCCATGGACGCAGCATTGCAACATTGAGTGCAACAGGTAATCCAAAAATTCAGGAACACTTTGGGCCTTTGGTTGAAGATTTCATCCGCGTACCGATTAACGATATTGATGCCATCAAGGCGGCAACGGCGGGCCGCACGGATGTGGCGGCCGTTTTCTTTGAGGCCATTCAAGGAGAAGGTGGCGTTAACCCGCTCGATGACGGTTACATGAAAGCGGTACGCTTGCTCTGTGATGAGCAAGATTGGTTGCTCATGATTGATGAGGTGCAATGCGGCATTGGACGCACGGGCAAATGGTTTGCCCACCAGTGGGCGGGTATCCAGCCAGACGTCATGCCGTTGGCCAAAGGCTTAGGCTCAGGTGTTCCCATCGGCGCGATTGTGGCGGGGCCCAAAGCGGCTGATATCCTTCAGCCTGGCAATCACGGCAGCACGTTTGGCGGTAACCCGCTGGCCATGCGTGCAGGTGTGGAAACGCTAGCCATCATGGCATCGGAGGATCTACTGGCCAATGCAGCCCATGTCGGTGCCTATTTTTTAGATGCTCTAAAAACCGCATTTAAAGATGAGACCGGTGTGATCTCTATTCGTGGGCGAGGCCTCATGCTGGGTGTCGAGCTGAGTCAGCCGTGCGGTGCACTCGTGGGTCAGGCGGCTGAGGCCGGTCTACTGATCAGTGTGACTGCCGATCGCGTCATCCGGATGGTTCCGCCGCTGATCATGACCACCGCGCAGGCGCAAGAGGTTGTCGATATCCTCAAGCCATTGGTGACTGACTTCTTGCACCCCACGAAAAACTGAAACGAATGCAAACTGAAAATATCAAACATTACCTGCAATTCAGCGATCTCACGGCGGCGGAGTACGCGTGGATCTTTGAGCGCGCACGAGTCATCAAAGCGAAGTTTAAAAGTTACGAGAAATACCAACCGCTGACGGATCGCACGTTGGCGCTCATTTTCGAAAAAGCCAGTACACGGACACGGGTCAGTTTCGAGGCTGGCATGTATCAAATGGGCGGCAGTGTGGTTCACCTCACGACGGGCGACAGCCAATTGGGCCGTTCCGAGCCGATCGAGGACCGTGCGCGGGTCATCAGTCGCATGACCGACATTGTGATGATTCGCACCTTCGAGCAGACAAAGATCGAGGCTTTCGCGGCCTACTCTCGCGTACCTGTCATAAACGGCCTAACGAACGAATACCACCCGTGTCAAATTTTGGCCGATATCTTCACCTTCATCGAACACCGAGGGCCAATACACGGCAAGACGGTCGCGTGGGTCGGCGATGGTAACAACATGGCGAACACATGGCTCCAGGCGGCAGACATCCTTGACTTCAAGGTTCACCTATCCACACCGAGTGGTTACGAAGTGGATCAACGCTTGGCTGACGTTAAGAATCAAGCTTGTTTCAAAATCTTCAAAGACCCCTCAGAGGCGTGTATCGGTGTGGACTTGGTCACAACAGACGTCTGGACCAGTATGGGCTACGAGGCAGAGAATGAGGCCCGTAAGGCCGCCTTTGCGAGCTGGCGCGTGAGCAAAGCCATGATGGCAAAGGCCCAACCCGAGGCGTTGTTCATGCACTGCCTACCCGCGCACCGTGGCGAAGAAGTCGATGCCGATGTCATCGATGGTCCGCAGTCTGTCGTATGGGATGAGGCGGAAAACCGGATGCATGTTCAGAAGGCCTTGATGGAGTACCTGCTGCTTGGGCGCGTTGAGGACTGATCGTCAGCCATAGAGCCACGGCTGATCAATCAGCCGCGAACCCAACATGCGCATCGCGAGATCACGCCCTAGGCGCTTAAGGCCCGTGGCGTGAAACACGTCCCCGTTCTGTTTGGCCTTTTGCTGCACGCGCGCCACGCGCGCCCAGCGGATATTTGCGTAGCGAAACAGGCTCTGGGATACCGCGCTCGGGTCTGATGGCAAGACAGTGGCAAGCGCATTCGCGTCCTCAATCGCCATACCCGCACCTTGCGCCAAATACGGACGCATGGGATGGGCGGCATCACCAAGCAAGGCGACGCGCCCCTTGTAGAGTGAGTCGGGACCGGCAACCGGGGGCCGATCAAAGAGCTGCCAAGCCAGCCAACCGTTATCAGTCGCTCCCGCAGCGTCCAATGTGCCAGCCAAATCGACACACACCCCGCCGACCGCTTGATAAACCGCGCGCGTCGGTGCACGGTTCGACCAATCGAAAGCATCGGCCAATGGCTCACCAGCGGCAATCACGACCACATTCATGAGCTCGCCACCGCGTACGGGGTACTGCACCACATGGACGTGTGGCCCTAACCACACCGTGACGGCTGACGCCCTCAAATGCGGCGGCAAATCGCTTGTTTTAATGAGTGCGCGGTATGCCACGTGGCCGGTCGCCACCGGTGCGCCATCCTGACAGGCCAGTGATCGAAGCTCACTCCAAAGGCCATCGGCTGCCACCAGGACATCGCCTTGTACCATCTGATCATCCGCCAATGTCAAGGTCACGCCTTCGGTGTCATCATCCGTGGCATTGACGACTGCCCGCCCGGTGTGACAGAACACATCGGCTCGTTCCCGCAGACCCGCCAACAAACAGGCGTGTAAATCTGCGCGATGCACCGTCAGATAGGGTGCGCCGTAACGCGCATCCGCTCGCCCTTTCAGGGAGAGCTGCCCCAGACTGCGGCCCGACTTCGTATCGCGAATCAATAGGCAGTCGGGCTGTACCGCGAGCGCTTGGACAGCGTCCAGCAAAGACCAATCACGCAAAATGCGCGTCACATTGGGCCCAAGCTGGATACCCGCCCCGGCCTCAGTGAAGTGCTGTGAGCGCTCGTACACGCGCACGAGGTGTCCAGCGGTGGCACAGGCAACGCCGGTTGCAAGACCTGCGATACCACCACCCGCGATGAGAATCTGAAGAGGGCTCTGTGAATTCATGGCAAAAAAAAGCCTCGCGACCGTGTGGGACCGCGAGGCTTATAGACTAACCGAAATGTTTAGGCGTCCAAAGCTTTCGCCTTCTCGTTATAGCTATCGATTTCATTGAAGTTCATGTAACGATAGACTTCCGCACCGACCTTGTTGAGGCCCACCATGTCGGCGTGATATTCCTCAACGGTTGGAATACGGCCCAGCTTTGAACAAACGGCCGCCAACTCAGCCGAGGCGAGATAGACATTCGAGTTTTTACCCAAACGATTCGGGAAATTGCGAGTCGAAGTGGAGACCACGGTTGCCCCTTCACGAACCTGTGCTTGGTTACCCATACACAACGAGCAACCGGGCATTTCCATGCGAGCGCCGGCAGCACCGAAGACACCGTAATGGCCCTCGTTGCTCAACTCTTCAGCATCCATCTTCGTGGGCGGTGCGACCCATAATTTCACAGGGATGTCACGCTTGCCCTCGAGCAGTTTCGAGGCGGCACGGAAGTGACCGATATTGGTCATGCACGACCCAATGAACACCTCATCAATGGCATGACCGGCGACCTCTGACAGGAGCTTGGCGTCATCGGGGTCGTTCGGACAACAAACGATCGGCTCCTTGATCTCGTTGAGGTCAATCTCGATGACTTCCGCGTATTCCGCATCTGCATCAGCCGCCAACAAGTTGGGGTTCTCCAGCCATTGCGTCATCGCGTCAATGCGGCGCTGCAAGGTGCGCTTGTCTTGGTAGCCATTGGCGATCATGTTCTTCATCAACACGATGTTGGAGGTCAAGTACTCAATGACGGGCTCTTTGTCCAGTTGGACCGTACAGCCGGCCGCTGAGCGCTCGGCTGTCGCGTCTGACAACTCAAACGCCTGCTCAACCTTCAGTGTCGGCAGACC
>JALQVQ010000197.1 GCA_023260315.1 Burkholderiaceae bacterium | reverse complement strand
TCCCCCCGTATGGTGTTGTGCCAAATGGGCCCACTATTATTGATCAAGCACAAAGGTTCTGCGGCAACCTTCTCCCATGCACTAAACGGATCTTTCTCAAACGGCATAAGAAGATTAAGAAGTTGCGGAGATGGCCTTGTTGCGACAGCACGCCGACTTGTAGGCCGGCCTCTGTGTTGGGCCGCATCATGTCGCAGCGCAGACCCGGGTTGAGGTTCCAGGGGCTCAACACCCACCACTCCCTGTTGTAAAGACAGTAGGCCACCGCCGTCACCGTGCAGCCGGGCGGGCAGTGTTCCATGGTCACGTCAATGTCGTAGCAGCTGGAAAAGCGGGCGGCGCAGGCCCCACCCCACTCTTTGTACTGCAGTCCTGAGTCGGGATACCGAGGGTCCAGCAACAATTCAAAGTGGCCATCGCTCGGGTGGATGACTAAATCAGCGTCGCTGCTGGTTTCGATGGCAGGTGCGGCGTTGATGCGGGTGTTTAGGGTGTTTTCCATGAAAGACTTTGTAGCAAAAAAGAAGACAAAGTCGATGCGAAAGAATAGAAAATACCCCTATATGATTAATATCATTACTAAATCAAAGAACATCAAAGCGCTGCTGTGAGGGCATAACCTGCCTGATCCAGGCATTCACTCAGATGGCTGATGTGCGCCGGCCCCACCTCGCAACAGCCGCCAACAATGCGGGCACCCATGGCCACCCACCCCATGGCGTGTTTTGCGTAGGCTTCAGGGTCGAGATCACGGCGCACGGCGAGCCCGGCAACCGTGCTGCCAGCGACCAAAGACGCCGCGTTGGTGAAGCCGTTGGCGTAGCCTCCGAAAGGCAATCCGCTGGCGGCCAAGACGGGTAGCCCTTGTGTAATCGCCTCGGGCCACGAGCAATTGATCAATACCGCTGCCGCGCCACAGGCCTTGGCCGCTGCCACGGCATTGGCCAACGACTCACCCGAGCGCAGGCGCGTGCCGTCTTGGTCATCGACGGTCATCCCCACCCAAACGGGCTTGCCGCTCTCAACCCCCGCGGTTGTCGCCGTTTCGACCTCGCGAACGGTTGTGAGGGTTTCGCACAAAAACAAATCGACGCCGCTGATCTGAGCAGCAACCAATGCGCGGTAGTCGGTCAAACACGCGTCCTCGGATGGGACGTCCGATGCGTGATAGCTGCTGACCAGGGGCGGCAGACAGCCGGCAACACGCACGGGGTGTTGGGGTTGGGTTTGCGCGATGCTCAATCTGGCGGCTTCGATGGCGGCGAGGTGCAAGCTTTCAAACTCATTTGCCAAGCCATTCGCACCCAATCGTATGGGCGTTGCGCTGTAGTTATTCAAGGTGATGACACGCGCGTTGGCTTTGATGTAGTCGGCGTGGACGGCTGTGACGAGTGCAGGTTCATCGCGCAAGACGGTGGTTGACCACAGCGGCGTGACAGCGTGCTTGGAGCGTTTGATGAGCTCTTGGCCCATGCCGCCGTCCAGAAGAACAATCGATTTTTGACGGGTCACGTGCGCCTTTTTGAGTTGATGTTAGTTGATGACGCCGCCGCCCAAACAGATCTCGCCGTCGTACAGCACAGCGCTTTGGCCGGGTGTCACGGCCCATTGGGGGTCTGGAAAGGTCAGGTTAATGACCGAGGCGCCCTCGGTTTGGAGGTGGCAGGGTGCATCGCTTTGCCGATAGCGTGTTTTGGCGGCGAGGGCACCAAGGTTGTCGGCGGCCGGTGGCTCGCCGGCGACCCAGCTCATGTCCAGGGCGCGCAGTTGTTTGGTGAGCAGCCAAGGGTGGTCGTGTCCTTGCACGGCCCACAGGGTATTGCTCGCCATGTCTTTGCGTGCGACGAACCACGGTGCGTGATCGCTGGTGCCGCGCGCTTGTCCCTTGGTTTTGAGCCCCCCGATACCGAGACCTTGGCGTTGGCCCAGCGTATAAAAACTCAAGCCAACGTGTTGACCAATGGTTCGCCCTGTGTCGTCTTTGATGGGCCCAGGTGTCTGTGAGATGTACCGATTCAGAAATTCACGGAATGGTCGCTCGCCAATAAAGCAAATACCCGTGGAGTCTTTTTTCTTGGCGTTGGGCAGTTTGATGTCTTGCGCAATTTGTCGCACCTGTGTCTTGTGCAGCTCACCGACCGGGAACATCGTCTTGCTGAGTTGCGCTTGGTTCAGGCGGTGCAAAAAGTAGCTCTGGTCCTTGCTGTTATCCAAGCCTTTGAGCAACTCAAATTGGCCATTCTTCTGGCGAACGCGGGCGTAATGCCCCGTCGCGATATGGTCCGCACCCAAGCGCATCGCGTGATCGAGAAATGACTTGAATTTAATCTCTGCGTTACAAAGGATGTCTGGGTTCGGCGTCCGCCCTGCCTGATATTCACTGACAAACGCTGCAAATACCCGGTCTTTGTATTCCGCCGCAAAGTTAACATGCTCGATCTCAATTCCCACCACATCGGCCACCGCCGCCGCATCGACGAAATCGATGTTGCTCGAGCAGTAGGCTGAGTCGTCATCGTCTTCCCAGTTTTTCATGAAGATACCCACCACCTCATGGCCTTGCTGCTTCAGGAGATGCGCGGTAACGGCAGAGTCGACCCCACCCGATAAACCGACGACGACACGTGACAAGGCCATGGCTAACTTCTGATAAAAAAGACGATGGTCATGGTGAGACCCGTGGCGATCACCACGGCGCGGACCCAAGCGATGGGCATCCGTTTGGCGAGTTTCGCTCCGCTGAAGCCGCCGACCGTGGCGCAAGCCATCATCAACAGACCTTCCGGCCAAGCCACGGCACCCGCCCATACAAAGGCGGCAACGGATAACAAAGAGAGAACCAGGGAGTTAACGTTTTTCAGTGCGTTGACCGTGTGCAAACGGCTTTCACCCACCAAGCCATACAGCGCCATCAGCAAAATACCCAGGCCTCCATTGAAGTAACCGCCGTAAATGCAAACGCCAAGCAAGCCAAAAAACCGTGCGCCCTGGAGGTGCGTGGCCACGTTGGGTTCGCCGCTTCTGGCTTTGTTTCGCGCGGCGAGCCACGGCCCCAGCGCAAACAGGAGGGTTGCAAACATCAGCAGCCACGGAATCAGACCTGAGAAGACTTTGGCGGGGGTGACCAGTAACAGCAAGGCGCCGATAAGCCCGCCCGCAGACGCAACGGCGAACTCTTGCAACAGCAGCCGGCGGGGGAGTGCCGCAAGCTCTTGCTTGAAGCCAAAGATGCTGCCGGCATAACCGGGGCTTACTGCCAAAGCGCTCGTGGCGTTGGCAGAGATCGGCGGAACGCCTGCAAATACCAACGCAGGAAACGTTAGAAAGCTCCCGCCTCCGGCAATGGCGTTCAGGACGCCAGCGCTGAATGCGGCAACAGCGAGCAGTGCAATGGTGTCGATGGTCATGGGGTGGTCGTCGTCCAGACAGAGGGATGGGTAAAAACCAAACCCATGTCATAGCGTTTGCCAGCCAGGTGGTCTTGAATGCTT
>JALQVQ010000157.1 GCA_023260315.1 Burkholderiaceae bacterium | reverse complement strand
GGATCGGTATGTGGGGTACCAAAACTATCCAGCACGCGCTGTACCTCTTGGTCGATGTGCGCCGGCGGAGCAAACAGCACGGTGGGGTCGATGTTGCCTTGCAAAGCCTTCCCAGCCCCGCCGATATCGCCACCGACGATCGAGCGGGCAACCCCCAGATTCATGGTCCAGTCGAGCCCCAGCACCTCACAATCCAGGGCGCCCATCTCATGCAACCAAAGGCCGCCGCCTTTGGTGAACACGATGCGAGGGATGGTCTGCCCCTCATGGCTTCGCTTGAGCTTTGACAACACCTTCGCTGTGTAGGCCAGACTGAAGGTCTGAAAGGCGCCATCGGACAAAACGCCGCCCCAACTGTCAAAAATCATGACCGCTTGGGCACCCGCTTCAATCTGGGCATTTAAATACGCCGCGACCGCGGAGGCGTTGATCTCCAAAATCCGATGCATCAGGTCCGGACGGCTGTACATCAAGGTCTTAACCGCGCGGTAATCATCCGATCCACCGCCCTCCACCATGTAACAGGCCAGCGTCCAAGGGCTGCCTGAAAAACCAATCAGCGGCACACGCCCGTTTAAGGCTTTTCGGATCGAGGCAACGGCATCAAAGACATAAGTGAGCTTCGCCATATCGGGCACCGCCAGCGCCGCCACGCTGGCCTCATCGCGGGTGGTCTTTGCAAATCGAGGGCCCTCGCCGGCCTCAAAGCTGAGGCCGAGCCCCATGGCATCGGGCACGGTCAAGATATCCGAAAACAGGATGGCCGCATCCAAGTCGTAACGATCCAGTGGCTGGAGCGTTACCTCGGTGGCGAAATCGCGGTTGGTCGCCAACCCCATAAAACTGCCCGCCTTCGCCCGCGTTGCTCGGTATTCAGGCAGGTAACGGCCTGCTTGGCGCATCAACCAAACGGGGGTGTGGGGGGTGGCTTGACGAAGGCAAGCACGGAGAAAGGTGTCGTTTTGAAGGGTCATGTTTGCGGTTGATGGGGTCAATTTCGCGATGGATTAGTCAGTGAGTGTCAACTTCGCGGCCTATAAAGTGTCAATTTAACTTGACGTTTTGTCAAATATCTGTAAATTAAACATCGGTCAAACACCATTTCGGGTCAAACATGGACGCTCTGCTGGATTGGATTAAATCGCCGCTGTACCTGCGCAAGCTTTCCCGTGAGAGCCTGCCTGGGTTGGCGCACGAGCTCAGGACCCGCCTGATCGAGACCGTTTCTCAAACCGGCGGGCATTTCAGCTCCAACCTTGGCACCGTCGAGCTCACCATCGCCCTGCACTACGTTTACAACACACCTGAGGATCGCTTGGTATGGGATGTGGGGCACCAAACGTACCCACACAAAATGCTCACCGGGCGCCTGGACAAGATGGGTAGCTTGCGCCAATTGGGCGGCCTGAGTGGATTCCCGAGGCGCGAGGAAAGCATCTACGACACCTTTGGCACCGCACACTCATCCACCAGTATTTCGGCTGCCTTTGGCATGGCGATGGCGGCCAAGCAAACCCGCAGTCACCGCAAATCAGTGGCCATCATCGGTGACGGTGCCCTGACCGCTGGCATGGCATTTGAGGCTCTAAATAACGCCGGGAACGCCGACGCCGACCTCTTGGTGATCCTGAATGACAATGACATGTCGATCAGTCCACCGGTCGGGGCTTTGAATCAATACCTCGGGCAACTGATGTCGGGACGCTTTTACGCGGAGGCAAAGAAGTTTGGCCAACAGGTGCTGCGTAACGCCCCGCCGCTTTTCGAGTTGGCGCGACGCATCGAGCAGCAAACCCAGCAGTTGATCCAGCCAGACACCTTGTTTGAAAAGCTGGGTTTCACCTACACAGGCCCAATCGATGGACACGATGTCGAGGCCTTGGTCACAGCGCTGCAAGCTGTCAAAGCAAAGTCAGGGCCGCAGTTCTTACACGTTGTCACCCAAAAGGGTAAGGGCTACGCACGGGCTGAGGCTGACCCCATCAGCTACCACGGCCCTGGGAAATTCGACCCCGCTGTCGGTCTGGCGCCAGCCGGACAAAGCAAACAGACATTCACCCAAGTTTTTGGTCAGTGGCTCTGTGACATGGCAGAGAAAGACCCACGCCTGGTCGGCATCACGCCAGCCATGCGCGAAGGCTCCGGTATGGTCGCGTTCAGCCAAAAGTTCGCCAACCGTTACCACGACGTCGGGATCGCCGAACAGCATGCCGTGACCTTTGCCGCGGGCATGGCCTGCGAGGGCCTAAAGCCGGTCGTTGCGATCTACTCAACGTTCCTACAACGCGCTTACGACCAGCTTATACATGACGTGGCGCTACAAAACTTACCCGTCGTTTTCGCGCTCGACCGAGCGGGCCTAGTGGGGGCAGATGGCGCGACCCATGCGGGTATGTTTGACATTTCCTTCTCACGCTGCATCCCCAACATGGCGGTGGCGTGCCCTGCCGATGAAAACGAATGTCGGCAATTGTTGTCGACCGCTTACGCGCAAAACCACCCTGTCACTGTTCGCTACCCCCGTGGTTCAGGGGTCGGTGCGGTCGTCGAACCCACGCTCGATACCCTGCCCTACGGCAAGGCATCGTTGGTGCGGCAGGGTGAGGGGCTTGCGATACTCGCTTTCGGTCCACTGTTGCACGAAGCCCTGAAAATTGCCGATGGCCTGAACGCCACCGTCGTCAACATGCGGTGGGCAAAACCGCTCGACCTCGACATGATTAAACGCATTGCGGCGTCGCACGACCGCTTGGTCACCATCGAGGATGGTACGCGTTTGGGCGGCGCTGGCGCTGCGGTGCTTGAGGCGCTGCAAGACATGGGCTTTAACAACCCAGTTCAAGTGATCGGCTTTGACGATGCATTCACCGAGCACGGCGACCCCGCCAAGCTGATGGCACAGTACGGACTGAACGCCGCCGGCATCCAAAAGACCATCACTGAGCGCTGGCCAGATCAAACGGTCAGCCCGATCCTCAGAAGGGTTGTGTGATGACCGTTTGGACGCTGGGTCTCAATCACCGGACGGCACCCATCGAGTTGCGTGAACGGTTTTCGTTCGCCTCAGAGCAGCTTGAGCAATCACTCCGTGCGTTGCGCGAGCGTTTTGAGACCCACAAAGAGGTCGCAATACTGTCGACCTGTAACCGAACCGAAATTTACTGCGCGGGCGACGAAGTTTCGCGTCCCCAAACCCTGAGTTGGTTGGCGGAAAGTGGCAAGACCAAAATTGACCTGCTGCAATCTCACATCTACAAGCTGGAGGGCGTTGCCTCTGCCCGCCACGCCTTTCGGGTTGCCAGCGGTTTGGACTCGATGGTGTTGGGCGAGTCACAAATTTTGGGTCAACTCAAGAGCGCGGTGCGGTTGGCCGCGGACACAGGCGCACTGGGCACCACGCTGAATCAGATGTTCCAACGCTCATTTGCCGTTGCCAAAGAGGTGCGCAGCAACACGGACATTGGGAGCAGCTCCATCAGCATGGCGGCAGCCAGCGTTCGACTGGCCAGCCAGATCTTCGAGAACATCAAGGACACCAACATACTGTTTGTTGGGGCCGGCGAAATGATCGAGCTGTGCGCCACGCACTTCGCAGCCAAGTCGCCACGCTCAATCACAATCGCCAACCGCACCGCATCCCGTGCACAGGCGTTGGCAACACGCCATGGGGCGCAAACACTGGCACTGTCCGACGTTAACGCGCGTTTGGCAGACTTCGATATCGTGGTGAGCTGTACCGCCAGCCCAGAGGCGCTCATTGGGCTTGAGGCGGTTAAGAGCGCCTTGCGCAAGCGCAAGTGTCGCCCCATTTTTATGGTCGATTTAGCCGTGCCACGGGACATATCACCGGCGGTCAAACGCCTTCAGGACATCTACCTCTACACAGTGGACGATCTCACAACGGTCATCAACAACGCGCAAAACCAACGCAAAGGCGCTGTGGTGACCGCGGAAGTGATCATCGATGAGGGGGTGCAAAAATTCATGAATTGGCTGTCCTCGCGACACCATGTTCCCATGATCCAACAACTGAATAGCCAAGCCGACGGCTGGCGCCAAGCTGAATTGGCGCGGGCACGCAAGCGAATTGAAAAAGGGCAAAACATTGACGAGGTTCTGGAATGCCTGTCACTCGGTGTCATGAAAAAAATGCTGAACGGTCCCTTGCGTGAATTACATCACCCTGAAGACCATCAACGCCAAAAAGCGCTTGAGGCGGTCAAGCAAATGTTTTTGAACACATGACCCGATGCTCACAATCTCAAACTTGTCATGCGACCGCGGTGATCGGCAACTTTTCTCTGGTGTCTCGTTCTCGATATCTGCTGGTGAATGGCTCCATCTGTCAGGCGATAACGGCGTCGGAAAGACCAGTTTGCTGAGGCTCATTTGTGGTCTTGGCGCACACACCGACGGGCACATCGCTTGGGATTCAGATGTCCCGCAGGCGGGCCCTGCCTCTCGGTCGGATCTGCGTGAGCACCTGATTTATTTAGGCCACCAACTGGCACTCAAAGACGATCTCAGCGCACTTGAAAATCTCATGACCCATGCCGCCGTCGCTGGGCAAGCGCTGTCACACGAGAGGGCTTTCACCGCGCTGGCTGAGTTGGGCTTGCGCGGGCGCGAGAATCTGCCTGTCAAAGTGCTCTCGCAAGGTCAAAAAAGACGCGCGGCGCTCGCACGGCTGCTCACGAGCGACGCGTCACTGTGGGTGTTGGATGAACCTTTTGTTGCGCTCGATACCCACGCGCAGGCGGTGTTAACGGCTGTGATGAATGCGCATCTGACGCGCGGCGGCATGGTGCTGCTTACCAGCCACCAAGCCGTGGAATTATCGGGACAGGGTCATGTTTACAGGTTGGCAGCATGAGTGGCTTTACCGCCGTCGTGAAGCGCGACGTGGTTTTGGCCATGCGCCGAAAAACCGAAGTGTTGATGGCGGTTTTCTTCTTTGTGGTCGTTGCCGCACTTTTCCCACTTGGTATTGGCCCCGACCTCAACACCCTAAGAATGGTTGCGCCCGGCATCTTGTGGGTTGGCGCCTTGCTTGCCAGCATGCTCTCGCTGAACCGACTGTTTGCCAGCGATTACGCCGACGGGACATTGGAGCAAATGGCACTTGCGCCCACAGGCCTGACGCAATTGGTCGCTGGGAAAGTGGTTGCGCATTGGTTGCTATCGGGATTTCCGCTGGTTGTGCTCGCCCCACTTTTAGGGGTCCAATTCGACTTATCAGCGACCGCCCTTTGGACCTTGAGCCTGAGCCTTTTAATTGGCACACCCGTCTTATCGCTCATCGGTTCAATCGGCGCGGCACTCACGTTGGGTGTGAGAGGTGGGGAGGTTTTGATCGCCATGTTGGTGCTACCACTTTACGTACCGACACTCGTCTTTGGTGCGGGTGCGGTGCAAGCCGAAGTCACCGGACTTGGTGCATCCGCGCACCTGTCAATTTTGGCTGCGATGACCCTCATCTCGGCCGTTTTGAGCCCCTGGGCCAGTACCGCCGCGCTGCGACTGGCACTTGAATCTTAGGATCAATCAACCCCATGGTCACCAAGCTTATCTACCACTACGCATCACCGCAGCACTTCTACCCGCTGGCCGGTCGGTTGTGGCCGCTGTTCGCCATCGGTGCGAGTGCCTTAGCGGTCTGGGGGCTTTGGCTGGGGCTGTTCGTCGCCCCCACAGACTTTCAGCAAGGTGAGGGTTACCGCATTATTTTTGTTCATGTGCCGGTCTCATGGATGTCCATGATCATCTATTTGGCAATGGCCTTCTGGGCACTGATTGGACTGACCCTCAACGCGCGACTGTCGGGAATGATGTGTCGCGCGCTCGCACCAACAGGCGCCATTTGTGCGTTCCTGTCCTTGTGGACCGGTGCGCTATGGGGCAAGCCGATGTGGGGCACTTGGTGGGTTTGGGATGCACGCCTGACATCAGAGCTCATCCTGCTATTCCTCTACCTTGGCTACATCGCCCTCACCAATGCGATTGATGACCCCCGCCGCGCCGACAAGGCAGGTGGCATCTTGGCGCTGGTCGGCGCGTTGAATGTGCCTGTCATCTATTTTTCAGTGAAATGGTGGCACACGCTGCACCAAGGTGCATCGGTATCGATGAGTCGCGGGTCAAGCATGGAAAAGACAATGCTGACCGCCATGCTGGTCATGGCCGTCGCCTTTTGGCTTTACGCCATCGCAATGGCCCTCTATCGCGTTCGCAGCATCATCCTCATGCGTGAGCGCCATGCCAAGTGGGTCACGGCATTGCCAGGCGTCAGCCCAACACCCGCGGAGGGATCGGCATGATCTGGAACAGCGTGTCCGACTTCTTCGCGATGGGCGGCTACGCCGTCTACGTTTGGGGCAGTTTCGGCGTCACTGCAGCGGTGATGGTCGTGGAGGTCTTCTGGGCCAAACACGCGCACAAAAAAGCCATCGCGCATTTACAAACTGAAGTGGCTGCAAAGGCGCTTACACATAACGATTGGTCCGCATGAAGCAACGACACCAACGACTGCTGTGGATCAGCGCTGGCATCGTGGCACTCGCCGCGGCGGGATTCTTTATCCTGAATGCCTTTCAAAGCAACCTCGTTTTCTTCTTTTCTCCTACACAGGTCTTCCAAGGGGAGGCGCCCAAGGCGCGTGCCTTCCGCGTGGGGGGCATGGTGAAGGTGGGCAGTCTCAAGAAAGACGGCGCGCATGTGCAGTTCATCGTGACTGATTTCACACACGAGGTGGTGGTGTCGTATACCGGTCTCTTGCCCGACCTGTTCAAGGAAGGCAAAGGCGTTGTTGCGCAGGGCGAGTTGTCGGGAGCCGATGGTTTTAAGGCCTCGGAGGTCCTAGCCAAGCACGACGAGAACTACATGCCACCGGAGGCCCAACACGCCCTCGATCAAGCCGCTGCAGCCAAGGCAGCGAAGACGACGCAACCTGCCCAATAATCGAAAAGAGCATTGAATGATCATTGAAATCGGCCACTTCGCACTCATCCTTGCGGCCTGCGTTGCCCTCATACAGGGCACGTTACCGCTGATGGGGACCTGGCGCCAAGATGGCCAGTGGCAGGCTTTGGCAAAGCCCACGGCGTTGTTGCAATTCGCACTGATCGCACTCGCCTATGGCACGCTCACGCACGCGGCCCTGATCGACGACTTCTCCGTCAAGTACATTGCGGGACAGTCCAACACCCTGCTCCCGGTGCCTTACAAAATCGCCAGTGTCTGGGGTGGACACGAGGGGTCGTTATTGCTTTGGGTCCTCATGTTATCTGGCTGGACCGTGGCCGTTGCGGCCTTCTCGCAGCGCCTACCGTTACCCATGGTGGCCCGAGTGATCGCTGTTTTGGGGTTGATATCGGCTGGCTTCTTGCTATTTATTCTGATCACCTCAAGCCCTTTTGAACGACTGATACCGGCCCCTGCCGATGGGCGTGACCTCAATCCCCTGCTGCAAGATCCCGGCTTGGTGATCCACCCGCCAATGCTTTACATGGGCTACGTTGGGTTCTCAGTGGCTTTTGCGTTTGCGGTGGCGGCACTGTTATCGGGTCGCATGGATGCGGCTTGGGCCCGCTGGTCTCGGCCATGGACGGTGGTGGCGTGGATGTTCATGACGACCGGCATTGCATTGGGCTCGTGGTGGGCGTATTACGAATTGGGATGGGGCGGCTGGTGGTTCTGGGACCCCGTTGAAAACGCATCCCTCATGCCTTGGCTGTTTGGTACCGCCCTCATCCATGCCTTGATGGTCACGGACAAGCGCGGGGGCTTCAAAGCATGGTCGATTCTGTTGGCCATTGGCGCCTTCTCGTTGTGCCTGCTGGGTACTTTCTTGGTTCGCTCTGGCGTCCTAACATCCGTCCATGCCTTTGCGAACGACCCCGAACGCGGTATCTTTATTTTGATTTTGTTAGCGCTGGTCGTTGGCATCTCATTAACCCTGTTTGCATGGCGCGCGCCCAAAGCAACGCTTGGCGGCGAAATTGGATTGGTATCGAGAGAGTCGATGCTACTGGCCAACAGCGTTTTGTTGGTTGTCGCGACGGCAGCTGTCCTGCTCGGCACCATCTACCCCCTCATCATCGACGCGCTGAACCTAGGGAAGTTATCCGTCGGCGCGCCCTACTTCAACGCCGTGTTTGTCCCCCTCATGGTCCCCGTTATTTTTCTGATGGTTCCCGGCGGTATTGCCCACTGGCGTGAGGCCAAACTGCAATCTCTCGCGCGTGACATGCGTCTGCCTGCAACCGCCGCCATCGTTGCGGGAGCCGCCGTCTGGCTGTTCACAGAGCGCGGAACGGCCCTCACGGGGATGGGCATCGGATTGGCGGTTTGGGTCGTTGTCGGCTTGCTCGTGCAAATCGTCGATCGCGTAAACAAACCGGGGCGTATCGCGCCCTCCTTTTGGGGCATGCACCTGGCGCACTTGGGTATCGCTGTTGTCGTCGTCGGTATCACCTTTGTCAAAGGCTACGAGGAAGAGCGCGATGTCCGTATGGCCATCGGTGACAACGTCACGATCGCCAATTACGACTTCACATTGCGTGAGGTGACCGTGGTCGATGGCCCCAACTACAAAGCACTCCGGGCCGCTGTGCAGGTCTTTAAAAATGGCCAACCGATCGAGGTACTGAGACCCGAAAAACGGAAGTATTTCTCGTCGTCAATGCCAATGACAGAGGCTGCCATTGACTACGGGTGGTTCCGTGACCTTTATGTGGCGATGGGTGACCCGATCCCGGGTGACAAGCAGCAGTGGGCCATACGCGTGTATTACAAGCCCTTTGTCTCTTGGCTTTGGGGCGGCGCGGTGCTGATGGTCTTGGGCGGCTTGCTCTCCGTGAGTGATCGCCGCTACCGAAACACGAAAAAGACATTGGCGGCCTGAGTCGGGTCAAGCATGAAAAAGTTTTTAATCCCCCTTGCTCTATTTTTCGTATTGGTCGTTTTTCTTGCGATCGGGTTGAAGCGCGATCCCAAAGAGATTCCATCACCGCTCATGGGTCGCGTGGCACCGGCTTTCACTCTCCCCACACTTGACCCCAACGCACCAGCGTTTGATCCACAGCAAATGCGTGGTCAAGTCTGGATGCTGAACGTCTGGGCCACATGGTGCGTGGCTTTTCGCCAGGACCATCCGCTGCTGGTCGCGTTTTCCAAAGCAAACCAACTGCCGATCGTCGGGCTCAATTACAAAGAGGTACAAGCCCAAGACCTGCAGCAAGGTGCCCAACCGGATACAGCCCAAACGCTTGCCATCGCCCGTCAAAAGAGCGCCGCTTGGCTACAGCGTTTTGGGAATCCGTATGCCGTCTCGGTGTTTGATTTAGACGGCCGGGTGGGTATCAACTACGGTGTCTATGGCGTACCTGAGACCTATTTAATCGATCAAGCGGGTGTCATTCGATACAAGCAAATCGGTGTCTTAACGCCCGAAGTCCTGACCGAGAAAATTCTGCCATTGGTGAAAGCGCTCAATGCATCCTAAGCGACCACTTTTCATTCATATCGCGGCCACTCTGCTCTGCGCGATGCTGCTCAGCCCCCAAATACAGGCGGGTGAAGCGAAGCCAATGGCCGAAGACCCGATTGTTGAAAAGCGTTTGATACACATTTCTGAAGAATTGCGGTGTCTTGTTTGCCAGAACGAGTCGTTGGCCTCGTCGCGGGCAGAGTTAGCCAATGACCTCCGTGAGGAGGTTCGTAAGCTCATCGCCAAGGGTGACAGCGATGCCGAAATCAAAACCTATCTGGTTGAGCGCTACGGCGACTTCGTGCTTTATCGACCGGAGGTGAAGCCCTTGACTTGGGTCTTGTGGTTCGCGCCGTTCATCCTCCTGGGCTTGGGCCTGATTGGCATGGCCGTTTACCTGCGAACGCGTCGAAAGCTACCCATACAGCGCCATGGGCTAACCGCCGACCAGCGGCGACAGGTGCAAACCATCTTGAATGCAAGGGACAACCCATGATGGGCTCGATCGTTTTTCTATCCATCGCGCTCCTCATGGCGCTTGCCGTGGCAGGGGTGCTCATGTGGGTGGTCTTACGGCCGCGAGCCAAAGGTGACCAAAAGGGGCAGGCCGCTGTCAACGCGGCCGTCTATCGCAGCCAGATTGCTGACCTCGATACCGCCTACCAAGCAAAACTAATCAGTGAGCAAGAATGGCACCAGTCACGCGACGAGATCAGCGTCCGCTTACTCGAGGACACGTCAATTGCAGATGACCAACCCGAAACACCGCGCAAGCCCCACTGGGGCACGGCAGCCACCTTACTGATCGCGTTACCTGCCGCATCGATCAGCCTTTACCTGTGGCTGGGTACACCGGATGCGCTGGTTGCTGAGTCAGAGGCGATGGCCGCATCGGGACCACAACAAGAGCTGGTGAAAATGGCGGATAGCCTCGCCGCAAAGCTTCAAGCCGAGCCTGAGAATGTACAGGGCTGGGTCATGTTGGGTCGAACCTATCGCACCCTTGGCCAATTCGCCGCTTCGCTGCAGGCCTACGACAGAGCCATCCGAATCGATGCAGGCGATGACCTGAAGCTGGAGCGCGCCGAAGCAGTGGCCGCCAGTAACAACGGCTCGTTTCAAGGCGAACCATGGCGTGTGATTCGCGATATTCTGCAAGCGCAACCCCAACACATTGGGGCACTCTTGCTGGCAGGCACAGCCGCTTATGCCGATCAACAGCCAGCGGAGGCACTTCAATACTGGCAACGCGCGCGCGCCCGCATGACTGCGGAACATCCCGACGTACCAGCGCTTGAAGGTGCCATCGCCGAGGTTCAGAAACAGTTGGGACTGGCACCCGCCGGTAACACCGCAGCACCGACTCAAGGCGCTCTCGCCACGGTCAGTGGCCGTGTGACGTTATCCGACAGCCTGAGAGACTCGGTGCGCCCCGATGACACTGTTTTCATTTACGCCACGCAGGTGAATGGCCCGCGCATGCCCGTCGCCATCATCCGCACAACGGTGGACCAGCTGCCCCTGGCTTTCACTCTCGATGACAGCACAGCGATGAATCCTGCCTTCAAGTTATCGACGCTGTCGGAAGTCACTGTGAAGGCACGCATCTCGAAATCTGGCAGCGCCATGTCGCAACCCGGCGACTTGCTTGGTACCCTGGGGCCCGTGACGGTTGGCCAGAGCGGACTGACCATCACCATCTCTGAACGCATGCCATGAGGATTCTCTTGCTGGGGAGCACAGGCACCATTGGTGCCAGCACCCTGCGAGCACTCATTGCCAAAGGGCATGCCGTGACTTGCATCGTCAGGACCGCCCATCCTGACAGCCCCATGCCGACGGGTGTTGCTTGGGTCTACGCCGATCCGTGTCAACCGAACGCATGGCCCGATAACCTGTTTGACGGTGAGCCCTTTGATGCCCTCATCTCATGTATGGCATCGCGGACAGGGTCTCCAAAAGACGCTTGGGCCGTCGACCACGACGCTCACTTGGCCATTTTGAACACAGTGAAAGCCGCCGGTATTGGACACTTCATCTTGTTATCCGCTATCTGCGTTCAGAAGCCTCAGTTGGCGTTTCAAAAAGCCAAACGTGCATTTGAATCCGCATTGATCGCCTCTGGCCTGAATTACAGCATTGTCAGACCCACCGCTTTTTTCAAGTCCCTATCCGGTCAACTTGAGCGTGTCAGACGGGGCCATCCGTTCTTGGTGTTTGGCGATGGTCGACTGACTGCATGCAAACCGATCAGCGACGACGACCTGGCGGACTTCATCGCAGGCTGTCTGACGGACGTCTCGCGGCATCGCGCTGTGTTGCCGATTGGTGGACCTGGCCCAGCCATCACCCCGCTTGACCAAGCAGAGGCGATCTTTGCTCATCTGGGCCAGCCGGTTCGGATCAAACGGGTACCCATCCGATTACTCGACAGCATCATCTGGCTGCTCACCACGGCCGGACGGGTCATACCCGCCGCTGCCGCGAAGGGTGAGCTGGCGAAAATTGGGCGTTACTACGCGACCGAATCCATGCTGGTTTGGGATGCAACGCAAGAGCGCTACGACTCAGACAAGACGCCATCACACGGCAAGGAAACCCTCTTTGACGCCTATGCCCGTTGGCTTGACGGTGAGACACTGCCAAAGCGAGGCGATCACGCGGTTTTTTGATCGCGCACTAGCGCCAATCAACCACCATCTTGAGGCACGCGGGATCACCAAACGCAACGTCATAGGCACGCTGCGCGTTGGTTGCTTTTTCGGTGTGTGTGATCAGACCATCGAGCGGCAGGCGACCGTCATGGAACAGGGCCACAACCGCATCCAGATCGGCACGCTGCCACTGCGCTGCAACACGAATATTCGCCTCGCGCATGAACGCAGGGGCGTAGGCGAACGACAAATCTTGCTTGTAAAAGCCTGCCAAAATCACCTCACCGCCAGCGCCTATTTTTGGAATCACACGATTCAAAATGCCGGCGTCGCCACTCACGTCACACACACACCGGTAATCTCTCTTGGCGTCTTCGTCGGGATGGATCACGGTATAGCCCACCCCGCCCGCTCGGCGAACACCTTGTGTCTCCCAAACCGTTGGCGCTGGCTGGCCAGCGGCGATCACCAGGCGCGCGAGCAGTCGCCCCATAATGCCGTGCCCAACAATCAGATCTGGATATGACAGCCGGTCGGACGACGGCCCTGAGGTAAACACATGATGTGCGGTTGCAGCCAACGCAAGCAAAATACCGTTAACTACTTTTATCACGACGCAAAACTGCGCAGCGATCCTGCCGATTTCAAGGTTAAAACCGAACCTGACGGCAATCCCTATTACATGCAGTATCATATCTTTTCCAAAAACCAGCCCGAGAATCTTGGCTGGATGGAACGCATTCGCCGCGTGATGGATGACTATGACGACCGCGCGACTGTTGGCGAAATGGGCGAGGCGCATCATGCCATTCGGATGATGGGCGAATACACCGCGCCCGGACGGCTGCACCAATGTTATTCTTTCGAAA
>JALQVQ010000110.1 GCA_023260315.1 Burkholderiaceae bacterium | reverse complement strand
AGCCACATCTTCTGGCTTTAGGTTACGCATCTCATCTTCACTTGACTCACGCCCAATCCACTCATCCCAGACTTTCTTGGTGACGCCAAGGTTGGTCATACCTCCGGGGTCTTTGGGGTGGTTTACAAAGCCACCTTCGTGCTTCAAAACGTGCTCAAGTGCTTCCTCAAAAGTCATAACGAATCCGTTGATTTTGGTTTGATTTCGATGCAGTCAACCTGATAGGCTTTAACATCTGCGTCATTTTGCATTGCTTTTGTGGCAATCTGGTTCTGCGCCTCACATTGTTCCAAGGATATGGATAGGTTGCCGTTGTAAAAAGAACACACATTGCTCATCAAGCAAACGAACGCAACAGGCAACCAGACTGGTCCTACAACAAAGACAACCCTGGTGATATTTTTAAACCTTGGGGTTACCAAACAGGCCATCAGACCGAATGGGCCAAGTTGCTGCTACAAATCCATGCGCACGCGCCTGATTCGCAGTGGCTCACAACGGCACAGCATCTGCACGATGCCGCTTATCGTTTTGGGTGGGACGCCACAAACGGCGGCTTGGTCTACGGCTATGCACCGGATGGGGCCGTCTGCGACAGCGACAAATATTTCTGGGTTCAAGCGGAGTCATTTGCGAGCGCGTGGCGCCTATGGCGCGCGACCCACGACGTGCGATACCTCACGCAATACAACGACACATGGGACTGGGCTTGGCGACACATGGTCGACCACACCTACGGCGCCTGGTACCGCATCGTCGATGCACAAGGCAACAAACTCGAAACCACCAAGTCCCCAGCAGGCAAAGTGGATTACCACACCATGGGGGCGTGCTGGGATGTGTTGCGCGTCGGTGACCTGCAGCCGTAAGCGAGGACCGCATGCGATTCGGTATTTTGGGTAATGCAAAAATTGCCCGAACACAGCTCATCCCCGCCATCTTAGAGGCAGGACACACCGTCACTGTGATCGGCAGCCGTGGCGAAGCCAATCCTTGGACAGGTGCCCCCGCCTGTCGTTGGACAGACTACGACGGCGTGCTCAACGCCCCCGATGTCGACGCGGTGTACATCGCACTACCCAACCATCTGCATGCCGACTGGTCGGTTAAGGCGCTGCGAGCGAACAAGCATGTATTGTGTGAAAAGCCTTACGCGCTCTCCCTCACGGAGATCACCGCCGTTCGCGACGCAATGACGGCATCGGGTCGCTGCTTCATGGAAGGCTTCATGGTCCGCCATCACCCACAATGGCAATGGTTGGTAACACAACCCGTTGGCGATGTTCGCCAAGTGCAGGTGGTTTTCAGTTACAACAATCAGAACCCTGACAACATCCGTAATCACGCCGATATGGGGGGCGGTGCGATGTGGGACATCGGTTGTTATGCCGTTTTCGCCGGCCACTGGCTGATGGGCAGAGCGCCTGACCACGTCGCACTCAACACGGAGCGGCACCCAGATTGGGGGGTTGACATCCATTCCCACGGATTGCTGCGCTGGGCGTCCCAAGACGCAACCCCAAGCGCTTCACTGCAATTTTCGGTATCGATGCAAACCGCCAAAAGCCAATCGGTGCACATTGCCGGCACCCAAGGTTGGGTGCAACTGCATGCGCCTTTCAACCCGGCACATGGCAACGCCGCTAACCCCGTGCGCGCCACGGCCACCTGGGCGCCCGAGGGTGGCTTGCATCACGAGGCCATGGACCACACTTTTGAGCCTTGTAATGCCTACGCCCGGATGGTTGAAGATTTCGTCGACACCGCGACCCATGATCCCGCGAGCGGCATCCGAGACAGTGAGGCGATCGCCCGAACCACCCTGCGACTCCTAGAGAGTGCGCGGTGATCAGTCACGCAGGCGTCACCGAAGGCGAGCAGAAAAAGAAGATCTCCCCCTCGATCAATCACTTGCGACCGTCCTAGGGTTAACCCACGTTTTGAGTGTGGTGTTGTGTATCTGGTGCTTCGCGTTATATATTTCCAGTTGGTAATTTCTAAAACACTCTGGAGACCCTCATGAGAATCGCATCAAAACTGGCACTGTGTGCCGCACTTGGCTTGGGCTCGTTGGCCACAACCGCGCAATCAGCCGACTTCGTTAACGTTTTAACAGGCGGCACGAGCGGCGTTTACTTCCCCCTGGGAACGGCAATGGCCAAGGTCTACGGCGAAGCCATGCCCAAAACAAAGGTGACCGTTCAGTCAACAAAGGCCAGCGCCGAGAACCTGAACCTGTTGCAAAGCGGCCGCGGCGAAATCGCCTTCGCATTGGGTGATGCCGTCTCTGGTGCATGGACCGCGGATGCCGACGCAGGCTTCCCAAAGAAGCTCGACAAACTGCGCGGCATTGCCGGCATCTACCCCAACTACATCCAAATCGTTGCCAGCGCTGAGTCAGGCATCAAGACATTGGCTGACCTCAAAGGCAAGCGCGTCGCTGTTGGCTCACCAAAAAGCGGTACCGAACTGAACGCACGTGCCCTGTTCAAAGCGGCCGGTATGGGCTACGGCGACTTCTCAAAAGTTGAGTACGTCTCCTTCGGTCAGAGCGTCGAATTGATGAAAAACCGCCAGTTGGATGCCACCCTGATCTCTGCTGGCTTGGGCGTTGCCGCCATCAAGGACTTGTCAGCCAGTATCGATATCCGAATTGTCGCCATCGGTGCCGACGTGATCGCCAAGGTGGGCGACCCCGCTTATCAAGCCAACACCATCCCCGCGAACACGTACAACGGCCAAACCGAGGCGGTGCCCACAGCGGCGATCCGCAACATTTTGGTTACCCACTCAGGCGTGTCTGACGATGATGCCTACCTGATGACCAAAACCCTCTTCGCCGAATTGGGTCAATTACAAGCCGCACACAACGCGGCCAAAGCGATCGACCCCAAGACAGCGGCAGCGGGTGTCCCCGTGCCTTTGCACCCCGGTGCTGAGCGCTACTACCGCGAAGCGGGTTTGATGAAGTAAGGTCCACCGACCTGTGTCACAAGAAAAGCGCTGCAAAGCGCTTTTCTTTTTGCCTCTAACCACACCCCAATATCACCATGCTCAACTCCACTGAATGGGCCTTTAAGGGCAACGCGCGCGATAAGGCGATCTTTGCAATCGCCTTGCTGTTCTCCTTGTTTCAGGTTTACACCGCGACGTTCAACCCGATTGGCACACAAATCGTTCGAGCGATTCACGTGGGTTTTTTGGTCTTGTTGGTGATGTTGATGCTGCCGGGGCGATTCAGGTATTGGTCGCTGCTTCTGGGTATCGCAACGATGGGTACCGGTGCCTACCAATGGATTTTTGAGGGCGAGTTAATCTTTCGATCTGGCGACCTGAACGACGTCGACAAAGTGGTTGGTGTTGTCGCGCTTTATGCCGTCTTTGACAGTGCGCGTCGGCTGATGGGCTGGGCCCTGCCCGCGATCTGCGCCACCTTTTTAGCCTATGCGCTATTCGGTGAGTACCTGCCGCAGCCGCTCGGTCACCGAGGCTACGGTTTTGATCAGGTCATCGAGCAGCTGGCCTTTGGTACCGAGGGTATCTATGGCGTGCCGACGTATGTCAGCAGCAGCTACATTTTTCTGTTTATTTTGTTTGGTGCTTTTTTGGAAAGCGCTGGCATGATCACCTTGTTCACCGATTTCGCAATGGGGACCGTGGGTCACACGCGCGGTGGACCTGCCAAAGTGGCCGTTGTGAGCTCCGGCCTGATGGGGACCATCAACGGCTCTGGCGTCGCTAACGTGGTGACGACGGGGCAATTCACAATCCCATTAATGAAACGGTTTGGCTTCTCGTCTGCATTCGCAGGCGGTGTTGAGTCAACCGCCAGTATGGGCGGGCAAATCATGCCGCCCGTCATGGGCGCGGTCGCTTTCATCATGGCGGAAACGCTTGATTTGCCCTATCTCGATATTTGTATCGCAGCCCTCGTCCCCGCCGTTCTTTATTTCGTAACCGCTTTCTGGATGGTGCATTTAGAGGCCGCACGCAAAGGCTTGAAGGGCCTGCCCAAATCCGAGTGTCCTGACCCTTGGGCGGCCATCAAGGATCGCTGGTATCTGTTGGGCCCCCTCATGATGCTGGTGGGGTTGTTGTTCAGCGGCTATACGCCCTTGTTCGCGGGAACCGTTGGTCTGTTCCTCACCGTGATTTTGATTTTAGGTGCGGCGATTGCTCTTAAATTACCACGTACGCCGATGCGCGTTGCGCTTTGGCTGGTCCTTGGCCTGCTGGCTGCAGGCTTTTTCAAGATTGGGGCTGGCGCGTTATTGGGCACCATCGCCTTGGCCGCCTTTATTTTGATTGCCATGCGTGAAGGCGGGGCCCTTCAACTGAGTATCAACGCGTTGGCCAACGGTGCTCGCCACGCGCTACCGGTGGGTGTGGCGTGCGCTTTGGTTGGGGTCATCATTGGTGTGCTGACGCTCACCGGCGCGGCCACGACGTTTGCCAACGCCATCATCAGTTTGGGTGAGACCAGCCTTTTCTTAAGCCTGCTCCTCACCATGTTTGTGTGTTTGATTTTGGGCATGGGCATCCCAACGATTCCCAACTACATCATCACCAGCGCATTGGCGGCGCCCGCTTTACTGGAGCTGGGTGTCCCCCTGTTGGTGAGCCATATGTTTGTGTTTTATTTCGGCATCTTGGCGGACCTCACACCACCCGTCGCGCTGGCCTGTTTTGCCGCGGCGCCGATTGCAAAAGAGACCGGATTAAAGATCAGTATTCAGGCGGTTAAAGTGGCTTTCGCCGGTTTCGTTATTCCCTACATGGCGGTTTATTCACCCGCACTGATGTTGCAAGGTGACCCCAGCGTCTTTGCCGTGGTCTACATCATCTTCAAGGCCTTGATCGCCATTGGTCTTTGGGGCATGTTCGCCAGTGGCTACTGGCGCGCGCCGATGGGCATGATGGAGCGCGTCGTCGCCTTGGTTGCAGCGGGCATGTTGGTCGCAGCGTTGCCGATCACCGACGAAATCGGCTTGGCACTGTCTGCGGCATTTTTAGGCCAGCATCTGTGGCGCCACCGCGAGGGGCGCGTCGCCTAACGGATGGCGGGAAGCGCAATTGCAGCTGGAACGCTGGCACTGTGTTTAAACAGCATGGGTGCCGGTGGGGCACCGATCCAGAGCGTCGCACCGCTTGATGCGACCTCGCCCGCATTCACGCTGACATGGATGCACTCGATTGAAAAAACCCAGTGGCAAGAGTACTGGCAAGTGGTGACCAGCCCCAAGCCCCACTTGCGACTGGTCAGCGCCCGTATCGAGACAAGCGGCGCAGGCATGGAAATTCCTGACAACGCGGTGTGGCGCAACGGCGGCTACGACTACACAGTCAACCAAGATCTCGACAGTGTGACGCTCAGCCACAGCCCCTTCACCCAGCAGGCCCAGTTATGCGTGGGGCAGGACCGTCGAACTGCGCATCCGTTGTTTAGGCAGTCTGCGCCTTCCGTACCTGTTAGGTAACCGTGACAGGC
>JALQVQ010000074.1 GCA_023260315.1 Burkholderiaceae bacterium | reverse complement strand
TGTCGGCGGCTCGCCATGAGACCTTCGATCGCGAGATCATGAATGAATTTGGCGAGATGGGCCTCTTGGGTTGCACGATTGAGGGTTACGGTTGCTCCGGGTTGAACTACGTGAGTTACGGTTTGGTCGCGCGCGAGGTTGAACGCGTTGATAGTGGTTACCGCAGTGCGATGAGCGTGCAGAGCTCCTTGGTCATGCACCCCATTCACGCTTTTGGTTCTGAGGCACAACGTCAAAAGTATTTACCCAAGCTCGCCACTGGCGAGTGGGTCGGCTGTTTCGGTTTGACTGAGCCGAACCATGGTTCAGACCCTGCCAGTATGGAGACACGCGCCAAACCCGTCGACGGCGGCTACATCCTGAAGGGTGCCAAGATGTGGATCACCAACTCCCCCATCGCAGATGTGTTCGTCGTATGGGCAAAGGTTGTGGGTGAAGAAATGGGACAAGCCGCGATCAATGGCTTCATTCTTGAAAAAGGCATGAAAGGGCTCAGCGCCCCCAAGATCGAAGGCAAGATGAGCCTGCGCGCCAGCATCACGGGCGAAATCGTCATGGACGATGTGTTTGTGCCCGAAGAGAACCGCCTCCCCAACATCAACGGTTTGAAAGGCCCCTTCAGCTGCCTGAACAAAGCACGTTACGGCATCGCCTGGGGTGCCATGGGTGCCGCCGAGGATTGCTGGACACGTGCCCGTCAATACACACTCGATCGCAAGCAGTTTGGACGTCCACTGGCACAGAATCAGTTGATCCAGAAGAAGCTGGCGGACATGCAAACCGAAATCACGCTGGGTTTGCACGCGTGTCTGCGCGTGGGTCGCTTAATGGACGAAGACCGCGCCGTTCCCGAGATGATCAGCTTGATCAAGCGGAACAGCTGCGGCAAAGCCTTGGATATCGCCCGCATGTCACGCGACATGCACGGTGGCAATGGTATCCATGACGAGTACCACGTCATCCGGCACATGATCAATCTGGAAACAGTCAACACCTATGAGGGTACGCACGATGTGCATGCCCTTATTTTGGGACGTGCCCAAACAGGTCTTCAGGCATTCTTCTGACAGAGGTGGTACATTATTGACCAACCGGTCAATAAAAAATGTCCACCCCCACCTCCGTTAACCAACAGCGACCCACGAGGCGCGTGCGGCGAAAAGCGGCACGACCCCAAGAAATCGTCGATGCGGCGCTGCAAGTCTTTGTTGCCAAGGGCTTTGCGGCTGCGCGCGTCGATGAGATCGCTCAGCTCGCTGGCGTTGCGAAGGCGACCGTCTTCGTTTATTTCGAAAGCAAAGACGCCCTCTTTAAGGCGGTGGTCAGGGCGAAGATCGTTGACCAGCTGACATCCTTCAAAGCGCAAGCCGCCAGCCATGTCGGATCGACCCGCGAACTGATCGTGATGGCGCTGAACGACTGGTGGGTGCGGATTGGTGCCACCGACGCCGGCGGCATCAGCAAGCTGATGATGCAAGAGGCTAAAAATTTCCCTGAACTGGCAGCGTTTTATCAGGCGGAAGTGATGGTTCCCGCGACCACCTTGATGTCGGATATCCTGCGCCGCGGTGTTCAGCGCGGGGAACTAAATGACATCGATATCCCCAACACGGTGATGAGCATCATGGCATCGCTGCTTTTTCTGTCGATGTGGTCACAGTCCTACGGTTTGGATCGGCCGTTTTGTGGCTCTTTAATTTCACCCGACGTGTTTATTGACCATCAAATTAACCTGTTGTTCTCTGGTATTGAATCGAAAGGTAGCGTGCCATGCGCATGAAATTCCCGTTGAAGTGGGCGGTATTGTTATTGGTTGTCATTGGACTGGCGTGGGGTATCACGCGCGCCCTAAAGGCCCGAAGCACACAACAGCAGGCCGCCACGGTGGCGGCGCAGGCTCTGAAACTGCCCATCACTTACGCGCTACAGGCGCAGGATTTGATCACCGTCGAGAGCCGTGCCATCAGTCAGGTTGAGCCTGTTAGCGGTACGGTGCGCGCAATCAATGCCGTCACCATGAGAGCCACCTCGGCGGCCGTCGTCACCCGTATCGACGTGTCCGAAGGCGCAAACGTTAAGGCAGGACAAGTGCTGGCACAGCTTGACGACGGCGACGCGCGGGAGCGACTGAATCAGGCCCAACAGCAAAGCAACGCCGCGAAATCCCAACTTGAGTTGGCGAAACGCCAACGGGATAACAACCGCGCGCTGGTTGAAAAGGGCTTCATCTCGAGCACAGCGCTGGTTTCGTCCGACAGCAATTACGCAACCGCGCAAGCCAATCATGAGGCGGCACTGGCGGCCCAAGCCATCGCCAAAAGGAGCCTTTTGGATGCTGCCCTGCGCGCGCCATTCAGTGGTGTGGTGACGCAGCGCCACGTCAAGGCAGGCGAGCGTGTCGCTGTTAACGCCCCCATCATCGAGATCGTGGACGCCACCCAGCTCGAGGTTGAGGTCCTGCTGCCCATTGCTGCCTCAGGCGGCCTGCGCATTGGCCAGAGCGCCTCGTTAACGCTGGAAAGTAAAGCGCAACCGGTCACTGCAAAAGTTGTTCGGATCAATCCCAGCGTTGACACAGGCAGCCGCAGTGTGCGCGTCTACTTGAGCCTCCCCACAGGATCAGCCCGCGTGGGTGAATTTGCCACAGGCGAGTTAATGGTTGGTGAAATCGAGGGGGCTGCGGTCCCGTTGGACAGCGTCCGCACCGACCAACCGAGCCCTTATGTGCAGGTGATACGCGATGGAAAAGTTGTGCACACCACCGTACAGATACTCGCAACAGGGCGATTGGGTGATGCCCGATTTGCGCTGGTTGAGCCGCTGCCTGCGGGGACGACCATCCTCTCGCCCTCAGCGGGTTTGATCGCCAACGGCACAGCCGTCAAGCAGCCCTAATTTCTTGCGCTAAAGGCGACCCATCATGTGGTTCACACAAGTTTCTCTTCGTAACCCCGTTTTTGCGACGATGGTGATGCTCGCCTTCGTCGTGCTCGGTGTCTTCGGCTATCAACGGCTACAGGTGGACCAGTTCCCCAACGTTGACTTTCCCGTGGTCGTGGTCAACACCGCGTATCCAGGTGCTTCCCCCGAGATCGTCGAAGTCGAGGTCAGTCGCAAAATTGAGGAGGCGCTCAACACGATTTCAGGCATCAACGCCCTCACCTCGCGCAGCTACCAAGGCGCATCGGTCGTCATCGCCGCCTTTGACTTGGATGTGGACAGCCGAAAAGCGGCCGACGACGTGCGCGAAAAAGTCGCTGCAGTCAAAGCAAGCCTTCGCAAAGAGGTTGAAGAGCCTCGAATCCAGCGTTTTGATCCAGCGAGCCGCCCGATTTTTTCCATTGCCGTCACGCTTGACAACGCCCAAGCGGGCGCGCTCAGCGCATCACAAGTCAGCAGCTGGGCCGACCAGGTGTTGCGCAAGCGCATTGAGAACGTCCGCGGCGTCGGTGCTGTCAGCCTCGTCGGCAATACCGAACGAGCGATTCAAATTGAACTGAAACCACAGGCCATGCGAGCCCTCGGCGTGACGGCGGAACAGGTTGCCGCCGCTTTGCGTTCAGAAAATCAAGAAGCCCCCGTGGGCACGGTGGCATCGGACTCGCGGGAGTTCGTGGTGCAGGTGCAGGCACGCATGCAGCGGCCGTCAGACTTCGGCAACCTCATCGTCGCGCGCAAAGGCGGGGCCAGCATCCGGCTCGATCAGGTCGCTGTAGTCCGCGATGCGGATAAAGAGATTGAGAACTTAGCCCTTTATAACGGACAGCGTACGGTATTGCTCGAGATTCAAAAGGCGCAAGACGAGAACACCGTTCAGATCACGGACCGACTGCAAGCTGAACTCGACGAAATCAAAAAGAATTTACCGCCCGGCATCAGTCTCACCGCCATTGGTGACAGTGCGCGTCCGATTCGGGTCTCAGTCGCAAACGTCAAGCAAACCCTGATTGAAGGCGCATTCTTAACCGTCGCAATTGTTTTTTTATTTTTAAACTCATGGCGTTCCACGGTCATCACGGGTCTGACATTGCCCATCGCAATCATTGGCACATTTTTATTCATGGACCTACTGGGCTTCACCATCAACATGGTGACGTTGATGGCGATGTCGCTATGCGTGGGCTTGCTGATTGACGATGCAATTGTGGTTCGGGAGAACATCGTTCGGCACGTGCAAATGGGCAAGACCCCTTACAACGCGGCAATGGATGGCACGCAAGAAATCGGCCTCGCTGTTTTGGCAACCACGCTGTCCATCGTCGCGGTGTTCGCCCCGATCGGTTTCATGGGTGGCATCATCGGGAAGTTCTTTCACCAGTTCGGGCTGACCATCGTCGCGGCCGTTCTCATCTCGATGTTTGTGAGCTTCACACTCGATCCGATGCTCTCAAGCATTTGGCATGACCCGGCCATTGACAACCATGGCAAACCGTTTAAGCCGGACACTTTTTATAACAAGACCATCGGTCGCGTGACCCACGCATTTGATGTGTGGCAAGACAAGTTGGCCGACAGCTACCAACAAACCTTGGCGTGGTCGTTGCGGCACAAGCTCGCAACACTGTCGGTGGCGGTGGGCACCTTCGTTGCGAGCATTGCAATGATGCCCTTGTTAGGTAGCGAGTTCGTGCCCAAAGCTGATTTCTCAGAAACACGCCTCAGCTTCTATACCCCCGTCGGCTCATCACTTGCTGTGACCGAACAAAAGACCAAACAAGTTGAGTCAATTCTGCGCGAGTTCCCAGAAGTTTCGTACACCCTATCCACCATCAATACTGGATCGGCGCGCGGCAAGATTTACGTGAATGTCTATGTTCGGCTGGTCGATCGAGATAGCCGCACACTTGGCGTCGACGAGATGTCAGCACGGCTGCGCGAACGTCTCCGAACCGTCAGTGGTGTGACCGTGACCCATGTCGGCTTATTGGATTCCGTCGGCGGTAACAAGCAAATTGAGTTCTCTCTGGAAGGTCCGGATTTAAAGGAGCTGGAGCGTATCAGCACCGAGGTCATGACGCGAATCAAGGCAATTCCAGGCCTCGTTGACTTGGACTCCAGCGTGAAGCCGAACAACCCAACGATTGACGTTCAGCTGAATCGCGATGTTGCAAACGACTTGGGTTTGTCGGTTGGTAGCGTCGCGCAGAGCTTGCGCACACTCGTTGCAGGCCAAACAGTCACGACGTGGCGTGCGCCAGACGATCAAAATTACGATGTGATCCTTCGCTTGCCCCCACAGCAACGCACCAACCTCGAGGATCTCGAAAACATGCCCTTTGTTATCGGCAACAACGCCGATGGCACGCCTCGTGTGGTGGCACTGTCGCAGTTTGCGTCTGTTATTCCAGCCACGGGTGCCAACCAAATCAATCGCCGAAATTTGACCCGCGAAGTGGCGATCAACGCCAACACCTACGCACGGTCAGTCGGCGAGGTGTCAAAAGATATCCGCACCATTTTGGACAGCATGCAGCTGCCACCTGGCTACCGGTACGAATTTGGCGGTTCAACCAAGAACATGGCTGAATCGTTTGGGTATGCGCTGTCGGCCTTGGCTTTGGCAGTGGTTTTCATCTACATGATCCTGGCCAGCCAGTTCAAAAGCTTTTTGCAACCCCTGGCCCTGATGAGCGCGTTGCCACTGACCCTCATCGGGGTGGTACTGGCGCTGCTGATGTTCCAGTCAGCCATGTCCATGTTCTCAGTCATCGGGATCGTGATGTTGATGGGTTTGGTCACCAAGAATGCCATTTTGCTTGTGGACTTCGCCATTCGTGCCCGTGAGGGCACGGCAGGCGGGCCACCGCTTGGCCGAGACGATGCACTGCTGCTCGCGGCGAAAGTGCGCCTTCGTCCCATTTTGATGACCACTTTGGCCATGATTTTTGGCATGGCTCCCCTGGCCTTTGCGCTTTCGGAAGGGGCCGAACAAAGGGCCCCCATGGGCCAAGCCGTTATCGGCGGTGTCATCACCGCCTCGCTTTTGACGTTGGTGGTGGTACCCGTGGTTTACTGTTACATGGATGACTTAAGCCAATGGTTGAAGCGCCTATTTGGGGTGGCGGAAAATTCGACGGCCGCCAGCGAATCTGGGGCGCAGTCGGTAAAATAGCGGGTTAGCCGAGCAATTGAATGGGAGAAAGCCAATGACCGCCGTTGTCAACGTTGAGATCGCACGTTTCAACATGATCGAGCAGCAAATCCGCCCCTGGGATGTGCTGGATACAGACATTCTTGCGCTGCTGAACACGGTCCCACGCGAACGTTTTGTACCCGCCGCCCACCAGGCCCTGGCTTTCTCCGACCTCGAGATCCCCTTGACCCAGCCGGCGCGTGTGGGCCAAAGCATGCTCCCTCCCCGTTTAGAGGCTAGGCTGCTGCAGGACCTCAAGCTCAAACCGACCGATCACGTCCTTGAAATTGGCACAGGCTCTGGTTACATGGCTGCGCTTTTGGCCCATCGCGCGCAACGCGTGACCACGGTTGAAATTAACCAGACCTTGGCTTCAGAAGCAAGGGATGTGCTGGAGGGGCAAAAAATTCAAAACGTCAACGTCATATTGGGTGACGGCAGCCAACCCGATACGTGGCGTAAAAGCGGCCCATTCGACGTTATTTTGCTGAGCGGTTCGGTCGCCACCATGCCCACCGCGTGGCTTGAGTTTTTGAAACCCGGTGGCCGCTTGGTCGGCATCGCGGGCCAGCCGCCGGTGATGTGTGCGACGTTCATCACCAAAGGCGCCAATGACAGCAGCCAGACGACGACCCCTTGGGACACCATTGCGCCGCGCCTGACCGGCTTCCCGGAACCCTCTCGTTTCACATTTTGAAGAACGCACGGCACATCAACATGATCCAAATATCCCCTGATCAACTCCAGGCCTGGTTTGCCAGCCAAGAAAACGCGGCACAGGCAATGGTGCTCGACGTCAGGGAGACACATGAGTTTGCAACCGCCAGTCCCAAGCCGACAGCAGCCTACGAATTGGTCCAAATGCCGATGGCTGGCATTCCTGCGCGTCTGGACGAATTAGACAAAAGCCGACCCATCGCCTGTCTCTGCCACCACGGTGCGCGAAGCTACCAAGTCGCCATGTTTCTGGAAAATATGGGATACGGCTGTGTCGCCAACATCAGCGGGGGCATCGATGCATGGTCACAACAGATCGACCCCAGCGTTCCCCGTTATTAACGCTTTTGCAGCCTCACAACACCCCTAGGAACCCACCATGACCGCTCGCGCCTCTGACTTCATGCCCGCGTCTCGCCATCACATCCGCCGCACGGCGACGGCCTTGGCGTTGGGTTCCGCCATTGGCTGGACCGGGTTGGCACAGGCCCAAAGCCTGGAGGCCATGATCAACGCAGCGCGTCAGTACGACGCGACCTACCTGAGCGATACCGCATCTGCAAAGGCCCTGAAGGCCGCTGCGCAAATTGATTCAGCCGTAATCCGACCCAAAGTATCTCTGACGTCAACCACGCAGATGGCCGCGGTGCATGGCAGTAGCTCGAGCAGCACCACATCCGGAAATGTGGGTATCGTGGCCTCGCAGTCACTGTTCAATGTGAAAAACGACGCCACGTCAAAGAAAGTCGCGCAAGGCGATGTGACGGCCGCCGCCCTGTTGCGTGCGGCAGAGCAGTCACTGATGGTGCGTGTGGCGCAGGCTTACTTTGACGTGTTGACAGCCACAGAAGAGTTGGTGAGCGTACAAGCGTCCAAGCAAGCGGCTGAGCAGCAACTGGCCGCTGCACAAAGGAATTTTGAAGTCGGCAACACGACCATCACCGATAGCCGTGAAGCGCAGGCACAGTTCGACCGCATTCTTGCTGATGAATTGGTCGCCCAAAACAACTTGGCCATCAAGAAGCTCGCGCTGACACAGGTTACCGGCTTACCCCAACCTGCCCCCAAAGCTTTGACCGTTGACACACTGCCGAATTTCAGCATGGGGGCCATGGACGAGTGGGTGAAGCGTGCAATGGACAACAACGCAAGCATTGTCAAAGCGCGTGCAGATGTGGCGAACGCCCAACTGGACGTGGACATTGCCAACGCCGGTAAAAAGCCCACCGTCGACCTTGAAGCTGGTTACTTCCAAAACCATACCAATGCGACCCACGGTGCCACCAACGTAGCAAGTTACAAGCCGACCAGTTCGATCGCCATCAAATTCAACTGGCCGCTGTACACCGGCGGTGCCGTCGATAACAGCGTCGTGGCTGCGATTGAGAAAGAAGCCAAAGCCAACGCCGACCTCGAAGGGGCGATTCGCTCTGTGGACAGCCAAGTGAAGACGGCCTACCTCGGCCTGCAATCGGGCATGGGGCAAACAAAGGCTTTGCAAGCGGCTTTGCTGTCCAGCCAGAGCGCTTTGGATGCCAACAAGCTCGGCTACGAGGTTGGCGTACGCATCAACATTGATGTTTTAAATGCACAGACCGTTGTGTACAAAACCCAGGCCAATCTGGCCAAGGCACGTCACGATGTGTTGCTCAGCAGCTTGAAGCTGCGTCAAGCAGCTGGTGTGCTCGATGCCGGTGCCATCGATGGCATCAACCGGTTGCTCGGCAAGTAATCACGCCAACGCGGCCGCAATGGCTGCGACCGTGCGGGCTGCGGCCCCACGGTTGTCAGCGACGAGCGTCTCGCCAGCCGCCGACATCTCTGCGCGCAGGGCGGCGTCCCCCGCAATGGCCGTCGCAACCTCAACCGCCTCGTTGATTTCCGGCACGCGGACAGCCGCGCCGTAAGCCAGCGCCGAATCGGTCGCCTGTGTGAAGTTAAACGTGTGTGGACCGGCAACGACTGGGCACCCGCACGCTGCTGCCTCAATCAGATTCTGCCCACCCCAAGGCCCAAAACTACCACCCAACAAGGCGGCATGCGCCAGACCATAGTAGAGCGGCATCTCACCCAGTGTGTCACCCAGCCAAATCACTTTTTGTTGTGCCGCTCCCCCAGCATCGGGGCCTGCATCACCCCATTGGCTGCGACGCCGCACCTCAAACCCCGCTGATTCAAATATCGCTTGCACGGCCGCAACGCGGTTAGGGTGTCGCGGAACGAGCAGCCAATGAAACGACGCCTGAACACCCTGCCCCGCCTCAGCCACGGCTTTGAGTGCAGCCAGAAACGCGGCTTCCTCGCCCTCGCGAGAGCTCGCAAAGAGCACGACTGGATCCGACAAAAGCGCCCGCCAGCGGCGACCCAACGCCAACTGCGCGACATCGAGAGAGACATCAAACTTCACATTGCCTGACGGTGCGGTAACCGTCGCTCCGAGCGCACGTAAACGTTGTCCATCCGCTTGGGTTTGCGGCACCACGGCGCGCAAGCGTGCAAAAACCAATTCCGCCAGAGGCGCAACGCGCTTTGCTTTTTTAAATGACCGCTCGGACAACCGCGCGTTGGCTAAAAATAAGGGTGTTCCTTTGGCGTCGCATTGAAGGACCAATTCAGGCCACACCTCGGTTTCCATCAGGACGCCCAATCGAGGTTCGTGATGCGCTAAAAAACGGCGCACCGCACCCGGCTCATCCCACGGCAGCCATGTCTGGATGTCACCTGGCTTTAACAGCGCTGTACCTGCCGCCCAGCCGGTTGCCGTGCCATGTGTCAGCAGCAGGCGGGCATCAGGCCACTGGGCTCTGAGCGCATCAACGAGCGGAACACAAGCACGCGTCTCGCCCAGCGATACGGCATGAACCCAAATCACAGCGCTCGTCTTTGGATGCGGGTAACGTCCGAATCGCGCGGGAATGTCATGCAGGTAAAGTGGCTCGATCCGCCCGCGTCGTCGACACTTGAATGCAACACCGCGTCCAAGCGCCCAAGCAACAGCGCGATAAAGTCCCAACCCAAGCGTTTGTAAAAACCGTCGCATTTTGGCCTTAGGCACGATCAAATAGCTGTTGATAGACACCTGCAATGCCCGCCGCCTCATTGGCCAACGCAAATGTTGTGCTGACACGCTCACGCGCACGCTGCCCCATCTCGGCTGTCTTCGATAAATCACGCAAGACCCGACGCAGCGCCGCAGCGAGGGCCGGTGCATCATCGAGTGGCACCATTTCACCGCTCACACCCGGCTCGACCAACATGTCAAAAGCGCCGGTCTGTGAACACACCAACGCACAACCACAAGCAGCTGCTTCGAAGGGCGTCAAACCAAAAGGTTCGTAGCGCGGACAGGCGACACACACCGTGCACGCTTGGTACCATTTGTGAACATCAGCCGCCGGTACCTCACCTAAAAATACAAGCCGGTCAGATAGCCCTGCGGCATCGATTCGTGCCTGAAGATCGCGCTGAAAGGCCGCATCCTTGGGCTGTGCGAGGCCAGCGATAACGGCTGTCGCACCTGGCAGTTCGGGCAAGGCATCGATCAGGGCATCGACGAACACATCGGTCCCTTTGTCGGGTCGAACCCGACCGAATACGCCAATGCCGTAGGTCCCCGACAAGCCAGTCGACGCCCATAAAGCCTTTTTATCGGTGGGCACATTGAATCGCTTTAAATCAATGCCGTGAGGGACGACGGCGGTGGTGTTGGGAACGAAATGCGCAGCCAGCGGCGTTGTACTGATCACGGCATCCATTCGACTGATCAGCCAGCGCGGAAACCAGCCGTGACGGTGCTGAGCGGCAGAGGTGAATACCAGACGAATGGGCAACCGCAAAAAGTCGCGCGCCCACAAACCCGCCATCATCTCGTGATCTCGCCGCACATGCCAGATACGAAACGCTCGGTTTACAGGTGGCCGCTTGGATACGTTTATCGCCTGCCGCAATGTCCACCCGACCACCCCGTTAGAAAGCGGGGTTCCACAGTAGGCCAAGCGCCACTGGGAGAATTGCAAAGGGACCAATGCGTTGACCGTCGCCGATACGCCGGTGTAGCGCTTCTTGAGATTGAAAACAATGACCTCGGGGTCATCGTCATTACGGGGAATATCGTTCATAGACACAGACATGGCGAATGGTTGACGATCAATGCGCCGCATCCTGAATCACGGCATGGGGCATTTTTTCTCGCAGCAGCGCCATGAATTGATTTTGTATGCGTGTGCAGGCATCGTTTGTGTGCCCCTCAAAACGCAAAACCAAAACGGGGGTGGTGTTCGAGGCGCGGATCAGTCCAAAGCCATCAGGCCAGTCGACCCGCAAACCATCAATGGTGCAAATCACGCCTGGCGCGCCAAACCGCGCCGTGTCCGCGCTGGCCGCTTCAACCAAACTCGCGACCAATGCGTGGGCATCTTGGCCTCGGCAATCGACGTTCAACTCGGGTGTACTCACGCTGGTGGGGAGGTCGTTCAAAATCGCACTCGGGTCGTCTGCGCGGCTCACGATCTCCAACAACCGAGCGCCGGCATAGGTACCGTCATCAAACCCAAACCAACGCTCTTTGAAGAAAATATGCCCGCTCATCTCACCGCCAAGCGGGCTGTTTAGGGCCTTCATCTGCGCCTTCA
>JALQVQ010000067.1 GCA_023260315.1 Burkholderiaceae bacterium | reverse complement strand
GAAGTTAAAGAAGGAGATGAGGTTAAAATTGTTTTAACCTTTTTTGATCATGATAAAAAGAGATTGCATTTCAAGATGGAAATGATTGAAAAATCATCAAAAAAATTATCTGCAACTATCGAAATGTTAGCTCTCTATATTGATCTTAGTAAAAGAAAAGTTACAGAATTTGAGGAAGAAAAAATTAAAATTATGGACGACTTTATAAATGAAAATAAAAATGAATTTAATTCTAATAATTTAACAATTATAGGAAAACTTAAAAAATGATTGATATAAGATTATTATCTGGAGCATTAGGTGCAGAAATTAATGGAATTGATTTAACTGATGTATCAGATGAAAATTTTAAGAAAATAAACGACCTATTGTTAGAACACAAAGTTATTTTTTTTAGAGATCAACCTTTAACCACAGAACAGCATATTGCATTAGCTGCAAAGTTTGGCCCATTAGAAACACATGCATATGTTAAAGGCCGAAGTGAATTTCCTGAGATAGTAAGAATAATTAAAAAACCTGATGAAAAAACACAATGGGGCGAAGGTTGGCACTCAGATGTTAGTTACAATAAAAAGCCAACAAAGGCAGTTGTTTTAAAATCAATTAAAATTCCTCCAGTTGGAGGGGATACTGTTTTTTCAAATATGGAACTTGCAGTGCCCCAAGTGGGTTGCGAGATCAGGCATGTAAGTCGCCAGTTTTTCTGGCGGAATGTGGTGCAATCCAAATTCTTGAAACCCGGGGGAGTCAATGACAGCGCCATCGTCTGGAGACCCGGGGTTCAGCCAATAAAGCGTCGTATTTGTGGTGGTGTGTTTGCCGCTGTTGAGCGCCCGTGAAATTTCCTGTGTGCGCAGATCAACAGCCGGTATGAGGTGGTTTATCAGCGTGCTTTTTCCAGCGCCCGAGGGCCCTAAAACCAAAGTGGTTCGACCTCTCAGGCGCTCGTTTAGTTCGTCGATACCCGTGGGTGGTTCGGTGACCAGCGACAGGCCAACCACGTCCACTCCCATGTCTCGGTAGGGCTGAAGCCTCGCCCACGAACGCGCATGCAACGCGGTGAGGTCGCGTTTATTGAGGGCGATGGTGACATTGATGCCGGTCGCCTCCGCAGCGATCAAGGCGCGGCTCAGTTGCATCTCCGAGAACTCCGGCTCCGCACCCAAGAAGATCAAAATGTGATCGAGGTTGGCTGCAAATGACTTCGTGCGCATCTCGTCTTGCCGAAAGAAAAGGTTGTCGCGTGGCAAAACCTTTTCAATGGTCCCTTGATCCGCTGTGGTTGACCACTGCACCCTGTCCCCAACAACAGCCAAATTTTTCTTACCGCGTGGGTGACAAATCAGTTGTTGCCCATCCGCCGTCAGCACCGTGACATGCCGCCCAAAGGTTTCAATGACAAGGCCTGTCGCGTCTTGCGAAACAGTCGCCTCACCACTTGATTTTTTTGCGGTGTTCCGCGGTTTGGTCGCTCGAGAAGGGAGAACGCGTACTTGGGCCATGCGCTTCGCGTTACGCGTTGACTTTGAGATACAAACGACTGACCGCTTGTGCAGCCAGAAAGTCCAGTGCAGTCAAGCCGGGCGGTTCGTGCGTCACCCAGGCAACAGTGCATTGGTTGTATGTCAGGCTCATTGCTGGGTGGTGGTCGTGCTGGTGCGCCACATAAGCCACGGCATTGGCAAATGCCATCGTCTCGTGAAAGTCGTTGAAATGGAACGTCCGCTGCAGCGCGCCCGCTTCAATGCGCCAACCCATGGCGGCATCCCCATTCAGCTGCGTCAGCGCGTTAACCACACCCGTTGGTGACAGGAGGGCGGGGCGCTGGCTTTTCTCTGTGCTCATGATGCCGATGCAATGCGTTGGATGCGCTCCATCGCCGCAGGGTGAGAGGCGTAGAAGCGTGTGTAAACGGGGTCAGGTGTTAGGGTGCTTGCGTTATCTTTGTAGAGCTTGGTTAACGCACTTTGAAGCGCATCACCGTCCGCGTGTTGGCAGGCGTATGCATCGGCCTGAAACTCATCTCGGCGCGAGAAGCCAGCAAGCAGAGGGCTAACGAAAAAAGTCACCAATGGCAAGGTGAACATGAACAGCAGCAGTGCCACCGCGTCGTTGGGGCCGGTTAAGTCGGGCGTGACGCCGAGCCCAACGTAAAACCAAATCTGGTTGGCAAACCAAGACAGCAGCGCCAGTGCCCCCGCGCTGATGGCAAAGAGCCCAATGAGCCGCTTGCGAATGTGTTTGTGCGCGAAGTGCCCCAGCTCATGCGCCAGTACGGCCTTCACCTCTGGGACAGTCAGCCGGTCCAGGAGGGTATCGTAAAAAACCACGCGCTTGCTTTTGCCAAAGCCCGTGAAGTAGGCGTTGGCATGCGCGCTGCGGCGACTGCCGTCCATCACGAAAAGACCGTCCGCCTTGAAGCCGCACCGCTCAATGAGTTCATTGGCTGTGTCACGAACATCGGCGCGTGTCAGCGGCGTGAATTTGTTAAAGCGCGGCGCAATCCATTTTGGGTAAACCGCCAACATCAGGGCATTAAACGCGGCCCAAACACCCCAAACGTAAAGCCACCAATACCCTCCGGCGGCGCCCATCAACCAGAGCGCAACCCCCGCAAGTGGCAGTCCGAGGAGCGCGCCCAAAAGAGCCCCTTTCAACAGGTCATTGATCCAGAGTTTCGGCGTTGTCTTGTTGAAGCCAAACGCTGCCTCCAGCCTGAAGGTCCGCCACCAAGACAGTGGGAGTTCAATCAACGATCCCAGAACGGTGACGCTGGCCATGAGGGCCAACTGTTGCGTCATACCCGCTCCAAATAGGTCGCGCAGAGCGAGGTTGAGCGCCTCGAGACCGCCCATCAAGGTCCATCCCAGCAAGACGGTTGCGCTCAGTAAGATCCCCCAATTGCCGAGGCGTAATTTGGCGAGCGTGTAGTCCGCTGCTTTTTGGTGTTCAGCGAGGCTCACGCTTGCCGCGAATGCCATTGGCACAGTGTCACGGTGGGTCCAAACATGACGGGCCTGTCGCGCGTTAAGCCACAGCTGTGTCGCCACGTTGCCGACGAGAAGGGCGGCGAAAATGACCGTGAGGGTTGTCGACAAGTCAAACAGATTGGGCATTCGTCATTCGTTTCAAAAGCGCTTCAATAAACGGTATTGTGGCAGTTTTAGCATCCCCATGAGCATGGCTGTGAATCGGAGACAATATAGCCATGAGTGAAACCCAAAAGCCCACCCCAACCGGCACCAGCGCAACCGCTGTGACCCTCGCAAAGTCTGACCAAAACCTGATTTGGCTCGATTGTGAGATGAGCGGACTTGACCCTGAGAAAGAGCGGCTGCTCGAAATTGCGGTGGTCATCACCAACGCTGACTTATCCGTGCGGGTCGAAAGTCCTGTTTTTGTGATCCACCAAACCGACGCTGTTCTGGATGGCATGGATGCCTGGAACAAGGGAACGCATGGTCGCAGCGGGTTGATTGACAAAGTCAAAGCCAGTCAGGATGACGAAGCATCGGTTGAAGCGGCTTTGTTGACGTTCATCAAGCGTTATGTTCCAAAGGCGGGTTCGCCGATGTGCGGCAACACCATAAGCCAAGACCGTCGATTTCTGGTCAAGTACATGCCCAAATTTGAGTCCTATTTTCACTACCGTTGTTTGGATGTGAGTACGCTCAAAGAGCTGGCCAAGCGTTGGAATCCCGAGGTTTTTAAGCAGTTCAAAAAGCAGCAGGCGCACACGGCACTCGCCGACGTACACGAGTCCATCGACGAATTGGTGCATTACCGCGCCCACTTTCTGCGGATGCCGGTTGAGCAGGCCACACAAACGACCTGACACAAAATATTTGCCAGCGGTGCAACAGCCGTGGCATAATAGGGTTTTCCCGAATCACTCAGACCTCTAGGGGCTTGGTTGTCGGGAAATTTGCTTCATCAGCCTCACACCATCGGCCGAACGAAGATGCGTTGAGTCGGGCTTAAACCAAGCCTCTCTCTTAACAGCGCAGCTTCATACCATCGTTTCGGCCACTTGCTCTGTACCGTCGACACCCCGTCGATTGTGTTGACCGGATTGGATTGGGTGGTTGGTGTTTTTCACCTAGAGCCCTCTTCGGTAGCACCCAAGGTACAGGTTGTTCCTGCGTTCTTGTGCGTCGATT